>NZ_JAGGNA010000001.1:0-300000 GCF_017875765.1 Flavobacterium sp. CG_23.5
TTTTAGATTATGTGCCTCGCTGCGCTCGGCACCCTACTATTTTTAAAAGAAAAAGAAAAAAAAGAAAGTCTTCATAGAAGTGGAGGATTCAAAAGGAGTCAAGTTTTTTTGAAAAAATACTACCCGATTATCTACAGAAAATAGGAGGAGCGGCAGTCATGTGTAGCCAAAAAAATACCTGAAATGAATTCAGGTTGAAGGGTGGAGATTTTTTTCAAAAACCCGGAGGGCTTGAACTTTACTTTTTGAAACCGGAACTTACCTTTACTTTCTTTTTTTTATTTTTTTTCTTGTATCACAAAACATTCTCGTTACTGTTCTTCTTTTGGGGTCGTTCTTGTGAAATCGGCAATTAAACACCCCCAAGCACCGCAAGGAGCAATAAAAAGTGGTCTCGTCTTTTGGGACGAGAAGGAACTTTTTATTGCGGATGAGGAGCGCAGTGGCGGGGTTGCGGCAATCGAATAGCCACCCTGGACGCGGGAGTTGAGCGTCCTTCGACTTCGCTCAGGATGACAAAAGTTGAGGACTAAATACTAACATATTAGTGCTACATAAATGGAGCGAAACGTAGCGGATAGGAGCGTGAAACGGCGGGAAAAAAATAAAACAGTCCCGACTTTTTTTGGAGGGAAACCTTGATTTAGGGCACAGTGAGGTTTTTCACCGAACGGAGCCAACCCCGATGGCTGTGCGAAGGAGCAACCGCTGAAAAAATAAGGGGCGACAGACATAATACTGCTGACTGCAGAGCAGCGTAGTTTACGAAGCGGAACGGAATGAAGCTGTATTGTGGCTGTAATAGCCCCGACGAACGCAGGAAGTGACCGTGTGGAGATGAGGAACGGAACGGCGCAAAAAAAATAGCTGTCCCGCCTTTTCTTTTAGCGGGACTGCTATTTTTTTTTGTGCTGTGTAGTGTCTGTGGAATGGAGGGAAACCAAGCTATTTATGATTAAAAAAGATCCCCTAAATTACACGAAAATTTGTTGTGGAAATATTTGGTTGACCGACTGGAACTGCCGAGCGAAACAAAGGGAACGACCGTAGGGAGACCGCTTGATTGCTTTAAATAGAATGATAGACATCAAGGTCTAATAAAGGCTGTAAAGAAGTTCAACATTTTTGTTTATCCTAAATTAAAAGTTGTGAAAAACTATTTATTTTACGTAGGTATTGACATTTAAAAATCAAAATTAGATGTAGTTATTTTAAAAAATAAATCAGCCAATGTAACTAATCATTTCATTGTAGAAAACAACTTAAAAGGTATTTAAGAAATTTTAAAATACTTAATAAAACAGAAAATAGATTTGACTAATGTTTTGTTTTGTTGCGAAAAAACAGGTATTTATACATTTCCTTTGAGTAGCCATTTGTCTGAAATCAATCTTAATTTCTGGGTAGTTCAAGCCATAGAAATTAAACAATCTAAAAAGGGATTTGCAGAGGTTAAAAAGTAGCTTTTATCGCTTTTTCCTTCTCGATTAGTGGCTGTAGAAATGCAAAAATAAAAGGTTTAAAATCTAAAGCTTTTGCGAAATATAATCTGTTAGATTGAGTATGTCTCCATAATTGGTAGTAAAAAAACATTCGTTTTTATTATTTTTTTCTTTTCTGTTGAAGATTAAGAAAATTTCTTTTAAAATTTTAATCATCATAATTCCTGCCCCAAGGTCTTCTTGCCAAATAATTATTACAACTATGACATTCCCTACCTATCTGCCAAGTTAGGGAAAATTCATGAACTCCCTGAGTATTCTCTATTTTTGAAGTGCTTACATCATAGGAATAACCAAAAGTGAAGTTATATATTTTAATGGAACCAATCAGATTTACTGAAGTCAGAAGATGGCTGTCAGCACTTTTCATCATAGGATTTGTTGCAGCAATTACGCCTATAATAAATGGATTGAAATGTACTATACTACCAAAATCCAATCGATTGTATTGACCTTGTTTCATGAAATTTGATGTGAGGACTAATTTGGAATTATCCGGTAAGAACGAAAAACCGGGGCCACTGTCCAGATTGAATGAATAGCCACTTTGAAGAGTGAAATTCATATCTAACGGCAGTTTACCTTGGGAGTCAAATGCAATATTGGGTGTGTTAAGATGCTTCATTGAAGCTCCGAGCCAAAAATCATCGGTATAAAGCAAAAATCCCGAAGAAATATCAAAGAAATCTATTTTGTTCTGTAGGCGTAAAAGACTTGGATCTAAACTACCACCGCCAATGCTGCCATTGTTAGTATTGATTTGGTCTTCAAACAAAAGGCTTTTGAAATTAAAATTTTTAGTTCCATAACCTCCTTCTAATCCTAAAATCATTCTTAAACCGGAATAAAAATTATCAAGGTCAAGATTTAGGGAAAATACACCATTGATTTGAGTGTAATTATAATCTGTAAAAACCTCATGCTGGTTTAGCACTGTCAGCCCTATTCCAATATTTTGAAGATTGGAATCGCTTGGACGTGAATCTTCTGATAAGTTTCCGATTGAGCCGTTGATAAATGCATAATCAGTATCCAGTCTTCTGGCTCCATCAGGCCATTGCGTTCTATGTAGAATTCCTGTGTTTAAAGTATTTACGGTTCCTGTAAACGCACCGTTCTGCGTTTCAGGAACAAAATAATACTGCGTGAAAACAGGGTCTTGCGCCTTAACTTCTACAATCGATATGGAAGCTAAGACTACATATATAATAAATTTTAATTTCATTCTCTTAGGGTGCTTATTTTATTAATACAAAAGGGCGATTTTCATTGACAATAGTTCCATAAAAGGTTTCTGCGCTCACTTTACAATAATAATTACCGTTTTCCGCAATCTGTCCTTTTATTTTACCATCCCATCCCCTTAAAGTGTCTCCGGTTTCTGAATAGATTAGTGAACCCCAAGTATCATAAATATCCAATCGAACATTTTTTAATGCCTTAGTCACGGGTCTGAATGTATCATTCATATTATCATTGTTGGGTGTGAAGGCAGTGGGAACGACAAATAAATATCCTTTCTCAACATTAAAAGTAATTTTTTGCACATAGACACATCCAAAAGGATACGTAACAGTTTGTGTCACCACGTACTCTTTTGGATTTAGGAATGTATGCACCGGGTTGAGCTCGGTTGAAAAGCTACCATCGCCAAAATCCCAAACCATACTTATAAAATCACCAGTAGCGGTATTGGTAAACTGTATTGGATCGATTATAGAATAAGTGCCATATGTTACAAAAGAATAGGAAGTTGCATTAAATGAAGGTGTTCCAAGGGACTGCAGTTTAACATTGAACGAGTAATTTGCTTTACAACCTAAAGCATCCGTTACGTATAATATTGCTGTTCCGTTTTGGCTGGTATTCATCATTTCATTATTCGAACCGCTTACCGTTCCGCTGGACCAGGCTAATTGGTAGGGTGGAACCCCACCCGAAACTTGTGCTACAAATGTTTGTTTTACGAACTTCGTTTCACAGTCAAATTCTGTTTTGGTAGCTACTCCAATTACTATAGGCGGCGGTCTGTTGATACTGTATTGTGCCTGTTTTGAACAGCCCCTACTATCAATTACGGTAACCAAATAATTTCCAGCAGGAATATTCACTAAATCTTCTGTTGTAGATCCGTTTGACCAAGCATAAGTGAAAGGTGGTGTACCTCCAGCAACGAGAAGATTTATTGCGCCACTATTGGCTTTGTCACAATCAAAGGCATTGTCTACATTGGCAGATAGAATTAAAGGTTGAGGTTCTAATATAATAAAACTCTTTTTAATGGTACAAGGCTTACTGTCAACAATAGTTACCGTGTAAGAGCCTGGTCCTAAATTATTCCTGACATTTCCAGCTACTGGACTGTCATCCCAAACTAATTTCACAGGAGCAATCCCTCCAATAATATTTAGATTGATACTACCATCATGGGCACCAAAACAAGAAATGTTTTTAACTACCGGATTGATTGTAAAAATGGGTGCTTCAGGGATATTTACATTCAGTGTTTTTACACAATTGTTAGAATCTGTAACGGTAATTAGATAATCCCCAGCCGATAGATTGTTTTGAAACGTGCCGCCTCCAAGATTACTCCATGCAATAGTATAAGGAGTAACACCCCCATTTATAGCAAGAGTTATAGAAGCATCATTAGAACCATAACAGATTATTGGTGTGGTTGTGGCCGACAAAATAATGGCAGTTGGTTGGGTAAGTGTAACACTTAATGCTTTAGAACATCCCGAATTATCGGTAACCAGTACATTATAAGTTCCAGCAGTAATGGCAGTGAGATTTTTATTGGAACTTGTAAATCCGTTAGGCCCAGTCCAAGAAAAGCTATATCCAGAAAGTGTGGGTGTTCCTCCAACAACAAAAATTTCTATAGCTCCAGTAGCTTCTCCAAAGCATAATATATTAGTTTGGCTTAATAGGCTTACCTCTAATATTGGTGGTTCGGTAATGGTAAATGTCGCTGTTTTTGGACCGCAATTGTTAGCGTCAGAAACTGTAACCATGTAAATTCCTGGACTTAAATTGGATAAGTCTTCGGCAGCAGAATAAGGAATTCCATCTTTCGACCAAGTATAATTGTACTTTAATGTACCTCCACTGATTGTGATTTTAATTTCACCATTAGCATCATTAAAGCAAGTAATGTCTTTCTCTAAATCAGTAGTTATACTAATATCGTCGGGTTGCGTAATATTTACTGTTTCAACCTTGGTACAATTATTAGCATCGGTAACGGTCAAATGATACGTTCCTGCAATTAACCCTATTGCATTTAAAGAAGTTTGTACCGGAATGGTATCCCAGGAGTATGTTAATATTCCCGTTCCACCACTTGCTAAAACGGAAACTGAGCCTGTATTATTTCCAAAACATTTCACATTGGTTTGTGATGCTATTGAAATTACAATACCATTTGGCTCTGTGATAGTGGCTTGAGTGCTTGTAGTACAACCATTAGCATCTGTAATGATGGCTGTATAAGTACCAACTGCCAGATTTGTTGCTGTAGCTGATGTTTGAACTGGTGTTGTATTCCAAGAATAGCCATAAGGTGCTGTACCTCCGTTAACAGTCACAGTTGCTGAACCGCTGCTATTTCCTGAACAGTAAACATCTGTTTGAGCGGATATAGTTGCTGACATTCCTGCTGGTTCTGTTATTGTTACGGGGCTTGAATCTACACATCCATTAGCATCTGTAACCGTTACATTATAAGTTCCTGCTGTTAATCCTGTAGCTGTTACCGAGGTTTGAATTGGGTTGGTATTCCAAGAGTAGGTATAAGGTGAAGTCCCTCCAGTAACTGAAACGGTAGCATTTCCATTATTTCCTCCAAAACAACTCACGTTAGTTGAATTCGAAATCATAGCGGTCAATCCTGCTGAAGGCTGAGTAATAAGTGCGGTCTGCACATTTGAACAACCATTAGCATCTGTTATGGTTACTTTATAAGTTCCTGCTACTAATCCTGTTGCTGTTACCGTAGTTTGAATTGAAACCGTGTCCCATGAATAGGTTAAAACTCCTGTGCCTCCAGTGGCGGATACCGTTGCTGAACCCGTATTATTGCCAAAACATAGCACATTGGTTAGAGAAGTGATTGATGCAACAATACCGTTTGGTTCCGTAATTACAGCCTGTTTTTGTATCGAACAATTATTGGCATCTGTTATGGTAACAGTATAAGTACCTGCTATTAAACCTGAGGCTGTCTCCGTCGTTTGAATTGGATTTGTATTCCAAGAATAAGTTAGAGTTCCGATTCCTCCACTGGCAGATACCGTTGCCGAACCCGTTGCACTTCCAGCACAACTGATAATCGTAGGATATGATATGGTAGCTGAAATACCGCTGGGTTGTGTGATTTCTATTCCTAGAATTGTCTTACTACTTCCATTTGCATCGGTAACTTTAATGTCATAAATGCCTGCTGCCAAACTCGTAAAAGTATAATTTGTAGACGTTGCGTTAATAATGCTACTGATTGTTCCACCTCCTTGCAAAGTCAATAAATAATCATAAGGTCCAACAGATTGCTGTGTAATATCAACTTTAATGGCTCCAGTCAAATAACCAAAACACAATACATCTATTTGTGCTGCATTATCTTCTTGAATAAGCAAAGGTAATGGTGCCGTTAAGGTAAAATTTAAAATAACAGGATTACACAACGCATCGTTTATGGTTAGCGTGTAATCGCCAGCTGGAACATTTGAAATGTCTTGGCTTAAAGCCGAAAAACCGGGTGGTCCTGACCATAAATAGGTATAAGTACCTGAACCTCCTGTAACGGTGACATTTATTGCGCCATCATTTGCGCCAACACTGCTCACATTAAAACCATTATAATTAGACAGAATACTGGATGTAATAATAGCAGGGTTTACCGTTATTTTATAATCTAATGTCGGGCCCGAGCAAGAAACCCCATTGTTTTCGAAAGTTGCTGTCGCAGTATAAATTACTGTTAGTGGCGTTGTGGTTAAATTTAACAAAGTCTGTGTTGGAATTGTACCCGTTCCCGAACCAGTTCCTCCAGAAATTCCCGCAGGAATCGTTGCTGTCCAATTGAAGGTAACATTTCCTGTAGTTAGAGTGGATAGAGTTATGGGTAAACTAGCACTTCCAGAACATATTGTTTGGTTGGCTGCCGAAAATTGAACTTTTGGAGAAGGATTGACAGTAATCACCGTTGTAAATGTTGGTCCGGTACAAGTTCCAGATTTTGGAATGACGGTGTATGTTGCAGTTTGAACATCATTTGTTGGATTATTTAATGTGCCTTTAATGGTTGTTTGATTTGCCAATGCTACACCTCCTGTAATTCCGCCCGTAACCACAGGCGCCGACCATGAATAGGTGGTTCCAACCGGGACACTATTTCCGCTGCCATCTAAAGGAACTACTGAAAAAGTAGAATTGGAACAGATGGTTTGAGCTTGTGTAGTCGTGATGGAAGACACTGGATTTACTGTAATGGTATAAGGATAAGTTATCCCTTGACAGCTTACACCACTATTTGATTCTGCGGTAGCCAAATAAGTCACTACAATTGGAACATTAGTGGAATTGATTAATGTCTGAACCGGAATTGTGTTCGTTCCACTTGTCAACACCCCAAGTATTCCAGAGGGTTGCAACGCAGTCCAACTAAAACTTGTACCCGATGTACTGGTTAAATTGACAATGGTAGAGGAAGATCCAGAGCACACCACTTGATTTGAAGATGTAAATGAAACTGTCGGAGATGGATTTATAGTGATGGTAAATGTTTTGGAAGCTCCTGGACAACCATTTAAAGTTGGAGTAACGGTAATAGTAGCAATAATAGGTGTAGTTCCGTTATTAATAGCATTAAACGCTGGAATATCTCCCACGCCATTAGCTCCTAATCCAATATTTGAATTACTATTGTTCCAATTGTAACTCGTATTTGGAATTGCTCCCGAAAATACAATAGCGGTGGTTGATTGGACATTACAAACCGTTTGATTTGATGCTAAATCAACTGTAGGTGTTGGGTTAACAGTGATGGTAAAAGTGGTTGGAGTTCCAAAACAGCCATTTGCTTTTGGCGTAACGGTTATAGTCGCAATTACTGGTATTAATCCAGTATTTATTGTTGTAAAACTTGGAATATTGCCGTTTCCAGAAGCGGCTAAACCAATTGACGGTGTATCATTCGTCCAGTCAAAAGTAGTTCCATTTACACTTCCAGTAAAAAGGATAGTGCCGCTGGCGATGCCATTACATTTTACCAGGTTGGTTATCGAATTAATGTTCGGTCGCGGATTTACTGTTATTTTAAATGTTTTGGATAAACCCGTACAACTGTTAGCTGAAGGTGTTACGGTAACTGTTGCAATTATTGGAGTTAAACCTGTATTTATTGCTGTAAATGTTGGAACGGAATTGCTGCCAGAAGCTGCTATTCCAATGTTTGTAAGATTGGATGACCAATTATAGGTTGTGCCTGAAACATTTCCTGAAAAATTAATTAGTTGGCCCGTATCTCCAGCACAAAGTACAATGTCTGTGTTCGCATTTACATCGGGTTTTGGATTTACAGAAACCACAACATCAAACGGTAAACCTGCACAACCATTTAATGATGGAATGACGGTATAAGTTGCTGTTTGAACAACAGTAGTTGTATTGTTTAATGTTCCACTTATATTAGTTTGATTTGTTCCAGAAATCCCACCAGAAATCCCACCCGTTACAATTGGAGTACTCCAAGAATAAGTGGTTCCTGTGGGAATATTATTTCCAGCACCGTTCGTTGGGATAATAGAGAATGACAAACCACTACAACTATTCGCAGCCATATTCGCAGCAATAATTGGTTTTGGTTTTACGGTTATGGTATAAAGAAATGTAGCTCCAGCGCAAGTTGCTCCACTTGATAGTGTTGACGAGGCATTATACGTTACAACGATATTGGCATTTGTATTATTGACTAAAGGTTGTGCAGGGATTGTATTAGTTCCGCTTGTTGCGACTCCTGACATTCCTGATGGTTGGATTGCAGTCCAATTTAAAGTAGCTCCAGCAACAGTGCTTAATGTTACTAAAGCCGAAGTATCACCTGAACAAATGGTCTGATTTTGTATTGAAAAGGTGACTACTGGAGACGGGTTTACAGTAATGGTAAAGTCTTGCCATGTTCCTGTACATCCATTTGCTTTTGGGGTAACACTTATAGTTGCTGTAATAGGGTTTCCACTCGTGTTTTTTGGTGTAAATGCAGGTATATTTCCCGTTCCGTTTGCGGCTAAACCAATAGCAACATTAGAATTAATCCATGTGTAAGTAGTTCCTGAAACGTTATTACTAAAAATTATTGGACTAGTTGCAACTCCATTACAATACTCTTGATTGGTCAAGACCAATGGAGTGGGAGTGGGATTAACAGTTATAGTAAATGTTTTTGGAATTCCATTGCAACCCAATGCATTTGATGGAGTAACTGTAATAGTAGCCACGACAGGGGAGATTCCTGCATTCGTAGCAGTAAAAGCTGGAATATTACCAGTTCCACTTGCCGCTAACCCAATGGAAGGGGCGTTATTGCTCCAAGAAAAGGTAGTTAATGCTGAAGAACTGCTAAAAGTAATTGCATTTTGCAGAGAAGTGTTGCAAAGAACCGAGTTACTGACAGTGCTTACTGTAGCCTCTGGGTTTACAGTGATAGTAAATGTTTTTGCAGGTCCTGAACAGCCATTAAGTGAAGGTGTTACTGTTATTGTAGCTGTCAAGACTGTTGTTCCTGTATTAGTAAGAATAAAAGGATTTATATCTCCAGTATCTGCAGCCATTAATCCTATTGCTGTATTGTTGTTTGTCCAATTGTAAACCGTACCAGTAAGACCCCCGCTAAACACGATAGCATCCGATTGTTGTCCTTTGCACTTTTGTTGGCTTGTAATATTATCAACAGTTGGTGTGGGTTTGATAGTGATTGAACTGTTTACGGTTGTTGTTCCGCATTCATTTGTTACTTTCAAAGAAATTGGAAATGTTCCTGAACTAGTATAACTAATAGGACCAGGGTTCGCAGTTGTCGCAGTTGCTGGTATTCCATTTGGGAAACTCCACTCATACGTCAGGGGAGATTGTGTCCCACAGTTTATTATAGTCGCTGTTGGATTGATAACTGTTGCAACTCCCGTTTGACAAAGAGGTGCAATTGGCGCAATTGTAACCTTTGGGGGTTGTTTAACGGTGAACGTTTTAATTACAGATTGGGAAGGCGTACAAGAATTAGTTGCGGTTAGCTTAATGCTATAAGTTCCAGGCTCAGTGAAATTAAATGAACCGTTTGCACTGGTTTGATTTGGAATTGGTGCAATAGTTGTTCCACAACTTGATGGAACAAAAGTTGTACTCCATACATAGGTTGGGGGACTGCAAGAATTAGATTCAACCGTTGTGTTTGTAGCGGTGATTGCTTGCGGTGAACAACCTGAACTTTCTGCGGTGAAGTTAGGAACAAGTGGAGGCTCAATACAAATTTCACCAGTTTTAATGCTTGTACCACAATATCCATAAGTGGTTAGTGTTACGGTGTACTTACCTGGTGATGTATAGGTATGACATGGAGGGTTTGGAGTCCCGGCTGCGGTTGTGGAATAAATACTTGAACCATCCCCAAAATTCCACTCGTATAATGTACTTTCAAGGCAACCTTCATTGGAAGCGGGTGTGGATGTATTAGTAAATTGAACACAAGTGTTGACGCAGGCTTTAGGAGGATTTGTGAAATTTGAAGTAGGAGACCTTAAAATAATAATTGGTGAAATTGTCGAATTGGTTGTTCCACATGAATTTGATATTTTTAATGTTGCAGTTATACTAGCATTGGGGCAACTACTTGTGCTGTAGATATGTGGAACGGGATAATTTGACGAAAGGGATGGATTAGCAGAATTATAGTACAATGAATTCTGCATTAAATCTGATTGTAAAAGTTGTATCATTGGTGAGGAATCTCCATAGTCTAGTGTGTATGTTGTTCCAGGTGAATTTAAAGCCCAGTTGGACAATGTGAATTTTAATTCTGGTGTAGGAGCACATAAGTTTGTTGTGCTTCCGGGACTAACAAGGCCTCCTGCTGGATTCGACTCATTTTTTATAATATATTTTTTTGTCGTCGAGCAGCCATTACCTCCAATAGCAGTAATTGCCATCGTAAATGCCCCAAGAGTAGTGTAGGAATGCGTAAAAGGAAAAGAAGTAAATATTTGCGGTGTACCGCCATCATCCCATAATACACTATAGCTGTTTATACAACTAGAATTGGAAGCAGAAGGGCTAACACTTACATTATAATTTGGGTTTGCTCCAGCTGAATTACAATTATTAAATTGATTAGAGAGATTTAGAGGGTTGTAGTTAACACTACTGTCAATAAAATTTACGTTTGGTTGCTGATTTATTGTGATAATCTTAGTTATTGTACTTGAACAACCATTGGCATCAGTTACAGTTAAAGTAATATTAAAAGGTGCTGTACCACAACCTAATGAAGTAAATATATGAGTAGGATTTTTTTCTGACGACGTATTTCCATCACCAAAATTCCAAGTATAAGAGTTTCCACTACTTGTTGTGTTAAACTGTACCGCAGTACCCGAACACTGTGTATCAATAAAAGTAAAATCAGCCGCTGGTAAGGGATTCACTATAATTGTTACTGTATTGTTACTTGAAACTACAACATTCTTGCCGTCTTTGTCCATCACACCAGTTAAAATATAGGAGAAAGTTCCCGTTACATTTGTTGGTTGAGAAACGGTCAGACTTTTATTATTAGCTGTTGTTGTTGCACTTATAAGTGCCCCTCCATTTATTGTATAAGTAAAGGTGTAAGGCCCTTTTACATTATCGTCAACCTCAAATACTATTATAGGCTGCGCTGCATTCTGGCATACCGTTGTATTTCCTGTTATTTGCCCAGTTGGATCTGCTACTGTTTTTAGTTTTATGATTTCCTCTATTTTATTTGAAGAATAAACAGCACTAGCATTAAGAATTAATAGAACGAATAAAAATAGAACTTTGAAAAGGTGTTTCATAATTGTGCATTAATTCAACCAACGTCTACTATTGTATCTACGTAGGGAAAAAGAGGTTTTTGGCAAATATAACGTAATGATTTTCCATTCCTTTACGGTTTACCGTAAAAGCGGTTATTTGCAGAAAAAAAATAATTTGGTTATTCTAAAAATGGGGGTTGTAGGAAGCTAGATTTCTAAAAGAGAATCCACTACGAGGCAATTAGCACGTTTTTCTTATTTTTTTTAAAATAAAAATTTTATAAACAAGTAACACTGCGGTGGACGGATTTTAATATAAAAAAACTCCCAAGAGAGGATACTTCGGAGAGATAGGTTTTTTAGTTGGAATAAATTATAAATCTTAATTTTAATTTACAGTTGCATTAACTACATCCCAACCAATAGCAGTAACATTACTATAATTGTTTACTTTCAATTTGAACTCCATATTTGTATTAGGAGCAAAAAAATCATAAATAGTATATTTTTCCCTAGCAATCTCCGAATCAGTTTTACTATAAAAAATTACCTCAATGATCACATCTTTATAATTAGTGACTGTTGCTTTGTTTTCAATAATACCATTTATTTTTAATTGGTCTCCTAAAAAGGTTGGTTTGTATGTACCGGTTGCATTAAATATGAAGATGGGTCTACTGCTTCTATTTTTCCTATTGTTATGATACTTTCTTCATAAGATGAACCTCTATTTTTTTCATTTATATAATCTACAAATGCAAAAATAGCAATAAATACAATAATTAGGATTGCTGAAACTCTAGTCATCCTCCAAAACCAATGTGTTTTTGCATTATTAACAATAGGTTGTGGTTTAATTTCAGGCTTTTTTGCAATAAGAGGAGGGACAACTGACAAAAGGCTTTTTAGTTCGTCAACTTCTCCTGTATTTTTCCAATCTGCTATGCCTTCATACCACACTTGTGTGTTTTTAGTTATTTTTTTAGATTTTAAATCTTCTAAGTTAAATGGACCAATGTTCTCAGAGCCGCTGTGTAAGTAGTATTTGTTAATAAATTTTAAAGTTTATTTTTTCTAGTTTTGAATCCAAAAGGGTTTTAATTTATTTTTTCATTTCCTTGATAATCTTAGTTGTTCTGCGATCTGCATACATTCTGTTAAGGGATGTAAAAGCCCAAATGCAAGCAGGTATCCAAGCGATTATGGTAATTTGTAATATCAAGCAAACTATGCCAGAACCTATTTTACCTTGTAATATCAAGGGATAACTATGGTAGAAAAAAAGCTAAAACGTATCTCATATTATTTTATTTTTGGGAACGGATTATAAATCCGCGCCATCGGGCTAGACAGTTGATTGAGGTAAACAAGGCCTATTGTTTTACGATTGTAGGAACGGATTACAAATCCGCGCCATCGGGTTGCCCGTGATATTTAACGGAAATGTTCTTTTTAATACAGAAATACTTCATTAATACAGAGAAATACGCTGCTATTCTCACGGTATTAAATAGTCTTCATAGTTAAAATATCCATTAATCTGTGTATATTTAGAATCAATTACTTAAATTTGCACTATGTTAATGACAAGGCAAGACATATTATCTTTAAAAAATCTTTCAACAGTAAAGGACTTCGTTTCTGTTGAGAGGATTCCCGCTGCTTTTAAAAATGATTTTCAAAGATTCTTTTTTGGAAAAACTTTGGTGAAAGATAATGACACTCTTTTTGCTTACCCTCACGATATTAAGATGTGGGTTCGCTTTATATTCAATAAATATAAAGATTAATTCGTTAATGCTTCCCGACTACCTTCAACACTTTAATGAAGCCCTCCAAAAGTTCCAAGAGAAATTTCCAAGGGAAAAATGGTCTCCTGAATTTAAAGATAGCTTAATCAATAATTATTCTTTTTATTCAGCAAGAATAGAGGATGATAAATTGCATTATGGCGATACGATAAAATTTTTAAACAATGAGTTGGTAAGGGTTGGTAAAATGACCTCTTTGCTCAATATTTCCAACCATAAGGATGTTATGAAATCTCTGTTGGATAAACTTGAAGATTTTCAATTGACAGAAGAAATTGTAAAAGGGATTCATCAAGATTTAATGGGGTCTGATTTGGCATGGGAAGTGGAGTTTAAACCAGAACTCATCGCGAATTACAGAAATATTCCAACAGTAGGATCGAGAGAGCCTTTTTTTGAAAATAAAGAATATGCCCCTCATTATAATTTAGCTGTTATTATGGCTTCGCATATGGGGTTATTTAACAACCGCTTTGAAAGGATTGACAATTCTAATGAAGCCACACATATACTTTCTGTTTTGGCCTATTTTCATAATACTTTTTTAAACAAAATTCATCCCTTTGCGGATGGTAATGGCCGAGTTTGCCGAATTATTATGGGAGCGATCATGATGCAATACAATTGCCCTCCGATATTTCCTCTTATCACAGATGAGGAACATCAATTTGAATATATTTCTACCATTGTGAAATGTGAATTAGAAAATAGTGATGATTTATTGGTTCGTTATTTTGCCAAAGGAATGAGTGAAAGTTTACTTCAGAGAGTTTACGAGTTTTAATTGAAGTTGCTCTTAAAAAAAAACAGTTAAAAACACAATATGAATATACCTTAATAATCAATCAATATTTGGTAGTAAGTGGTCGACTGTTGCTATTTTTCTATTTCGTTTTTATCCTAGCTATCTAATAACTCATCAGGACTGTTGATTAATGGATCCATCCAATCCGCTTTGGCCTAGTTTATCCATTCTTGCTTTTCTGGTGTTAAATTATTCATGTTTAATGCATGTTGCTTTTCTGCATCAATGTATTTGCTCAACTATAAAATAGCAGCGAATTAGAATATTTCAAGGGTCTTGAAATTCTACCTATACCAAGTCATCATGGCTCCTATGCTAACTCGCAGTTTCTATTGCTTTTTGTTTTCAACTCTCACATCAAACACCTATCACTTTCCATAATAATTACTAAAACGTCTTGCGAATGAACTCTTTTACCAACATTTCAATGATTGCAGCTTTAATTTATACCTATTTAAAGAATTTAGTCTCTAATAAATAATGTATGAAATTGTTTTTTGCGCAATTTAAAAAAAAAATGAAAAACAAACAATATAATTAAAGTGAAAAATTTGGTTTAAGCTTGCATTTATTTCAGATGTTTTTTTATAGCAGAGTAAACTATATGTTTCCTCTTCCTAACCTGATGCTCGAAAATTTTTTCCCCAAAAACAGCTACACATCTTTTTACATATCCCATATAGTTAGAATCTCTTCTTTTGGAATTATGTTCAAACGAAATCGTTGAATACTCCCCTCTTTCATTTATCTCCAATTTTGTTCGATTGCGTTGTTTTTGTTTTAAATCTTTATTCTCAGAATCCAATTCACGCAAAGGCTTATTATAAAGCTTCTTGATTTGATTAATGTAGATTGATTTTTTTTGCAACGGATCATTTACAATGACTTTACGAACCCTTTTTGCTCTTCTCTTAATAATACTAATCAATCTTCTATAGTATTTTGCCAAATTTGTTGATTTCAAAACTACATTATACCCTCTAAACTCAAACCCTAGATAAATCAAAGGGGAGCCAATTGATTGAGTGCTATCTCCTTTTATTTTAATCGAAGTAAGCCTACTTTGACCAATTCTATTATACTCGAGGTGTTTAAATATAAATGTTTCTGTCTTTTCTCTACTTATTTTTAATTCACTTTCTAATATTAATTCTTCAATATAATTTTTAGTAAATTCAATTTCTTCAACTTTACAAATTACAATTATATCATCAGAATATCTTCTATAATAGGAGTCCTTTTTCTCAACCAAATCTAATATTATAGACCTGTCAAAGTCGTATAAATAGATATTAGCTAAAATAGCACTAACAGGAAGTCCTTGTGGAATCCCTATTTTAACCTTTTTCCCATTGGGAGCTGTTTTCCTGAAGGGGTTATTGTATACTCTTAGTTTTCCTTGCTTAATATGATTTCTAAAATCTTCATTTGACTCAAAAAAACATTTGAATCCTTTTTCCTTTCTTATTTTTGCTAATTTACTCTCATCAAACCCTGATTTCCGTTGTCCTTTAGTCTGTCTTCTCCTCAAATCGTTTGCAAGAACATAATTGAAATTTGTACACGATTTGAATACATTATAATGGTCGTCCGGAAGTTTTTCCTCATCAATAATATATGCCCATTTTTGTTTTAGAATAGTATGATCTAATGAAGGAAAAAAACCTTTAATATCAAAAGTCAAAACCGCAACCTCTTTACCATAATTGCTACGCTTTTTTACCTCATCAAAAACATCTTTAGCAAAGTGTATAGTGCTTTTCCCTTTATCCAAGCCGTCTTCAATTTTAAGTTTACGGTAAGCTGTTACACTATCTGATAATCCAGGAACAGCATTTAATTTCTCTTCATATTTTTGATTCAACAAATGCGCATAATAACCATATATCAATGCATCATAATGACTAGCATAATGCAGAGGTCTTAACTTCGCAGTCTTTTCTGTATTGCTTGTAATTTTGTTTATGTGCTTATGGGAGCGACCTATAGTAGCGTGTTTTGAACTATCTGCATTTTTATATTTTCTTTCCAGAATAAATGAATGAATCAATGGGTAAAAAGCATATTTCGATACAAAGTCTTTGTTTTCAATCTGTCTTTTATAAATACGCCAATTCTCACCAATTTTTAAACTTGGGGATAAGTGTAAATAACCTTTACTTTTTAACCAATCGGGGATTTGCATCATTTTGAAATAAAAAAACCTTGTGCATATAGCCAAGCAATAATGATATTCATTTTACATAACACTCCTAAGAGCCGGACTAGTACCCAATTACTGAGTCATTGTGTTTATTCGTAAATACCTTAACAACAGCATTACATCTCAATTAATTAAATTTGATATGAACCTATTTATTAGTATATTTGCATTGATTCTAAGTTCCCTCATAGGGTCGGCTTTGAATAAATACGAAACCTGAATATCTAAAATATTCAGTAAAGCTAAAAGCCCTTTAGTCCTAACTAGTTGTAAAAAATCTGCTTTTTTGCACAAGGTAAACAAATATAAGATTTTATTTGTTAAGTTTGTTTGTAATTAACAATTCAAATCTATGGCATCTATCAAAATTGGAGCAATTTTTTCTCTAAAAAACCACCCTTACACTATTGGAAATACTGACGTTAAAATATCTGCACTTGCTCAGATGACACCACCATTATTAGTCGTTACAGAAATTTTAAATAATGTTAAAGAATTTGACACAGAAACTGGTGATAGAAAAAATAAACAAATAAAATGTATTTTTTATTCTCACAAAACTCATAAATTTGAAAATTATTGGTTTAATCCAGAACAATTAACACCAATTACAGAAAAAAATATTAATTCAACACTTTCTACTGATCATGACAATTTAGCTGAAATAGAAACTCGTGATGAAGATGTATTGACAAGTATAGGTATTGAATACAAAAAAACTACATCTTTAGTTGATCTAAAAAAGGAGTTTTTAAACCGTCAAGTAATTTTAAAATCATGTGATTTCGAACTTGGAAAGCAAAAATCAACTTTTGAAAAAAATGGATATAAAACTTCTCAAAAAATTAATGCTCATTTAGATTTTGTACCTCCAGTACTCACGGTAATCGATGTAAAACAAAATGATGAGAAAATAACTCATAATCCGAAGACCGGTAACCAAAAGAAGGTAAGTTCTTTCTTTTTATTAAAATGTAAATGGTACAACCCATCATTAGGTGGTTTTTCAGAAGATTTTTTACCTATTGAAGCAGTAGATCTAATTCCTGAAATACAATCTATAAGTGCTATGAGCAATCTAATAGCAAGTAACAAATTGCTTCGATTTAGTCTTGAAAATCCCATAGAACTTGAAAGTGGAATAGTCCTAAATCACACCTATCTTCAACTGATTGATCTAGAATTTAATCATTATAAATATAAATTGAAGTGCTTTGATTTTTTTACTAGTATTTATACTTTTATCGATTTATCAGAAGTTGATGTAGATGAAAACAAAATTAGTCTTGAAGATATTATTTCAGAAAAAATACCCGAGTACAATAAAATCAAACAAAATTTTTCGTCTGTTAAAGAGTATGTATTTACAGCAAATGAATATTACAAAATAACTTACAGTGATGCGTTAGGTAAAGTTACTAAAAGAGTGATTTTAGTTAAGGAATTCATTAAAGATAAAATTGTTATTGCAGACTGCTTACTAAGAAATGGAGAAGAAAGACATTTCAAAATTGATAAAAGTATTTTAAAAATAGAAGCATTAAAATCAGAGTTTTTTAAATAACAGCATTCGATTTACAAACAAAAAAAGGATTGATTTCATAAAATTAATCCTTTTTTTGTTTTAACGTGCTTTATACACACTATTCCCGGCACCATAATAGTTAGAATAAATATGTTGATATATCGTAACGGTTTTGAGGCTTACTTCTTCGTCGGTGTAAACTTCTTGAGGAAGCCATAGCAATTGATTGTAAATTTCACTTTTAACTTGTGCAGTCACTTCTCTTTTTTCTCTCCAATGATCGATCTTTAACTTTTCGGCTTTTAGTTTTTCTAAGGTTTCTGATGCTACTTTTTTAACTTGTTTAAGATCTTTACCTTCTAATTCTTTACCTTCTCTAAGTAAATCAAAAATAGCTAAAATTTCCTGGTCTTTCAAATTTTCTCTAATGGCTCGTTCTTCCTCAAAAGACAAATCGGTAACGTAATTACTTAATTTATCAAAGGTAGCAATCGTATCTTCCAAGGACTTCCCTTTGTTGTACTCTTCCACAATGTCTTTATACCTTTCATAAAAATCCAGTCGTAGCGGATTTTCTTTGAGCATTTGCTGTAGTTTTTGATCTATGGCTTGTTGTAAATCATACACTAAAGTGTTTTTATTAGGAGCTTTTGCAAAAGCAGCTTTCAGTTTTTCAAAATCCAACTTACTTAAATCGACGTATATTTCCTCTTCTATCTCATTTGTTCCGTCTTTTTCTAAATGCACGCTTGCGTTAACAATACTTTGCAGTTGCATCATAATTTCTGTTACATCTGCCGATTTTACGTTTTGATTAAGCAGATTGTAAATAGCATCTATAGCATTAAATTCTCTGATGTATGATTTGGCCTGTTCTTCAGGAAATAAGGCTTTGTACTTTCTAAAAACACTGCGCGCCATCATTTCAAAACTCGTGCGGGTGGTTTCATTTAAACAAATACAATCTCCTGCATTCTTCAGTAAACTAATTTTTTCCATGGGTTTCACATTAAAAAGTGTAGAGAGTTTGAAATCTAATGTTTTCAAATAATCCTTAACCTCTTTAATGGCTTGCTGTAACTGTTTTTCTAAATCAGCAATTTCTTCAACGGCTTTACCAGTTCCTTTTCCTTGAGTCCCTTTTCCGCCTTGTCCATATACAGAGTAGGCTTGTTCTAATTTTTTATACACGTTTCCGTAATCTACAATCAGCCCGTTTTCCTTTTCATCATCATACACACGGTTAGCTCTAGCAATAGTTTGCATGAGCGTATGTCCTTTGATAGGTTTATCTAGATAAACAGTAGAAACACATTGTGCATCAAAACCTGTAATCCACATGGCGCAAACTATAGCTAAACGGAATGGATTTTCAGCATCTTTAAATTCTTTTTCAAGATTTCGTTCCACCATTTTACGGCGGTGCTGCTCAATGTCTAAATTCATTTTACGGAATTTATCCACCTCATTCTGCTCACTACTCACCACCACACATACTTCGGTTTCAGCAACCTTGTTATATTTTCTTTGTAATTCCTGGGCTTCTTGTTGGTCTTGCGCATTAGCAATTCGTCCTTCTAATTCTTTTAAATACAAAGGCCAATACTTGATGATCAATTGATGCATGCGTACTGCTGTAGGTTTATCCAATGCAACATACATGGCTTTACCTTGATAGCCTCTTTCATTAAAATGCCAAACAAGATCTTTAGCAATATCATCCAGCCTGGTTTCGGCAGTTAGAATGGGGTAATTCTTTTGAAATAAATAGGCTAACTTTTTCTTTTTATCCTCGTCAATATTTTCATCTTCGAGAACCTCAGCCATTTTATCATCTAGTTCAGGATTGTCTATTCCTAGTTTTTTTCCTCTATTGACATAAAGTAATGGTAAAGTTGCGTCATCGTCAATGGCGCGTTTAAAGTCGTAGATAGAAACATATTCCCCAAATATATTTTTGGTCAATTCTTCTTCGTCTTTTATAATTGGGGTTCCTGTAAAACCAAGATAAGAAGCATTGGGCAAACCAAAGAAACGCATGTTCCTTGCATAGGTTCCGCCTTGTGTACGGTGCGCTTCATCTGAAATTACAATGATATTTTTACGATCTGTAATCAGTGGGTATTCTGATTCTTTTTCGGGATCAATCGAGAATTTATGAATAAGGGTAAATACATAACGGTGGTTTTCTGAGAGTAACTCCCTTAGATGGTCCCGTCCCGTCATTCCTTTTTTATTACCTGAAACGATGTTTTTGTCGTTGACGATTCCGGCACCAGAGAAGGTGTCATACAGTTGATTTTCTAATTCGGTTCTGTCTACTGCAATCAAAAAAGTATAAGCACCGCCAAATTTACGATGTACTTTTTCACATAAAAAAACCATCGAATACGATTTTCCACTTCCTTGCGTATGCCAATACACTCCTAGTTTCCCTTGAAGATCATCGATATTACTAACGTTTTCTAAAACTTTGTTTACTCCAATATACTGGTGATTTTTAGCCATTAATTTGACTACCTCGCCGCTATTTTCATCAAATAAAAGAAAGTTTTCAAATAAGTCCATTAAACGGTGTGGTGCGCAGGTACCACGTAACATGGTATCTAAGCTTACCACACCTTCTTGCTCTTCTTCGATACGTTTCCAATCCAAAAAGAATTTATACGGACTCGTTACCGTTCCTACTTTGCTATCTAATCCATTACTTAAAATAATAAAAGCATTAGTGTGAAACACTTGTGTAATGGTATCTTTATAATCATTAATATTGTCGTTATACGCATTGCGTAAATCACTATGGTGTGCTTTGAGTTCAAAGAAAACTAACGGAATACCATTTACAAAACCAATTACATCCGGGCGACGACTGTACAACTCGCCTACTATTTCTAATTGGCGTACTGCTAAGAAATCATTATTGGCGTAATTATTATAATCAAATATTTTGAGCTTCTTTTTGATCAGCTCGCCTTTATCATTGGTATAACTTACTGGAATGCCGTTTTTGAGTAGGTCGTATTTCTCTTTATTAATGCTACCTAATTTTTTATCTGCTACTTTTTGAGCTAGAATTTCATACGCTTGCTCATATGCTGAAAGCGGAATACCAACATTGAGTGTGGCCAAAGCCGCAATAACGTAACGCTTTAAAATCACTTCTGATTTGTTTTCACGGCCCAAAAGTCCTTGTTCGCCAAAACTTTCTTTGGTCCAAGCCGTAACCACTTTCCATCCCAACTCTTCCAATACATCTTGAGTGGCTTGTTCTATAAGGGCGTCTTCTGAATATTCGTAGCTCATATCTATTCTTTTACTTACTTACCATAACTAATTTCAAACTTAGCAATCAGGTATTCAATTCTGGATAAAAATTCATTCTCACTTCTTGCAATATCCTGCATTGTCATTCCTTTTTGAATAAAAACACCATCGACCACAAAGGAATGTACATTGTTGTCATTCCCAAAAAGACTTTTTGAATGTGCTTTTTCTGTATTTATATTCTGAGAAAAAGGAAACAATAATCCCCCAAACAAAACATTAGGTTGGTAATATTGAATGTACGAGTGAATCTGGTAAAAATCAGAACGATCCACATCCTTTTTAATACTTCTCATTTTTTTAAATTTAGCATCAAAAACAATCACTTCATTCGTTTCCTTATGTCTCATCACTAAATCGGGAAACATTTTACGACCGTAAAACATACTCTTATACACCAGTAGTTCTTCTTGACCATTTACATACCAATCGGTAAAATGCCTGCTTAACAATTTTTCAAGATAGACTTCAAACAGTTGAGAAATATCAAACAAATAGCCTGTAGTAGCTAAACTGTCTTTTTGATTTAAAGTTTCTAAACTCTGGTCTTTTAAAATAATTTCGGCATAGGTCAATACATTTTTGAAAGGACCAAACATAGGATTCTGAAGTACACTGTGCTTTTTAGCTTTATCAATTGTTGTATGTTGTGCATATATACCAGAATAACTTTGTTTTAACAACTGATAGACACCATGAATTTTTCTATGAATCTCTTTACCGAAACTTTGTTCTAATTTTTTGCAAGCAAGATACAACACATCAACAATTTCTTGAACATATACTTGTTCTCTAAACGATGTAGTTAATTTTCCTTGAAACGGAAAATCATGTTTTAAATAGGCATTAACATCAATTTTCCCTCTTACTTTATGGCTGCGCTGCGTTTGGGTTTGGTACACTTTGGGCAAACCCATTACCGATGCTTTTTCTAGCGCTTGGATAAACAAATAAGCTATAATATTCTGAAACTCGTTCGTCTTGTTTGATTTGGATGCTTTGGCTTCTTGATTATCAATGTACACATCATTGATAAAGTTTAGCATTCTATTCAAAAAAGTTTCACCGTAAGCTGTGCTAATATTAAACTGACAACCTTTGTGATATAAAACACCTGCAAACAATCCTGTTTGAATGATATATTTTCGTCCTTCGGTTGGATGCTCTTTGGCATACAATTTCATAATAAGTTGTGGGTCTTCCTCTAGTTTATTGCGATTGTTTTTAAAGCCAAAGATTTGTACTTGCTCTAAGGATTTATTTTCAGTCGTAAATTCATAAGTTGAAGCAAATAAATTGTTCTTTATTTGTTCAACATCTCTGTTTGTGCGCACACCAAATTGCTCCCTTAACCCAATTTCGGTTAAAGCAGCTTCTTCATAAAAATTATGATTGGTTTGTACAGTTATACGCATTAAACTTTTCCTTTAAAAGGTTTTGTAAATTCCTCTAAAGCATTTTGTAACTTGTCGTCTAATTCACTTTCGGCAAACATGGCTCTAAGGTATTCCTTTAGCGTAGGACTTAAATGCAATTGAAATAAGCTTTCTAGATTCTTAATCGAAATTTCTTTTCTGCTGGCCATAGCAGTCATTTTCATAAAGAAAGAATGTCCAAATTCATACGATTTCCCTAAGCCAAGTTGTATGTTGATATAGTCGTTTAATTTTTGACAAGCTTTTACATAGGTATCAATATTGGTAAAATCTTCACCATTTTTAAACTTAGTCTCTTCTATAACCTCGTAATCACAGTCTTTTCTGATCCATTTGAATCTTCGGCGTAAAGCCAAATCAAAGGCATCAATACTTTTATCCACATCATTCATCATTCCTATGAAAAATACATTATTAGGCACGCCAAAATAAGCATTACCCTCTTGAAAATGATACGCTAATTCTTCTCTAGAAGGATCTTCTTTTACCATTTCTTCGATTAAAGTGGAATACTGCGTTTTGATTAAATTTTCATCATTTTTATTTTGAACATCATGACGGTAGTCTTTTTCCAAGCACAATAAGGTTTCTCCAAATACAGAGGAAAGGTTGGCTCTGTTGATCTCATCAACTACAAAGTAAAACTTCTTGCTTGGATTTGCTTTGGCTTTTTTGCAAAAGCGCTTAAAAATACCATCAACCAATTCAAACTTAATGTTTCCGTCTGGCGTTACGCCTTTCGGCTTAATACCTTCAATAAAATCTTCGTAGGTAAAAGAAGGGTGAAACTGTACAAACTCATACCTACTTCTATCACCTTGACAAATAAAATCTAAACTTTGTTTTACAGCATAGGTTTTACCCGTACCTGGAGGACCATACAAAATTACGTTTGGTGTATTTTCATCTGCAATACTCTGAGTGTTAGCATACCTCCATAAAAACCAAGATAGTAAAACCGATTCTACTACATTGTCCTTATCTAGTGCTAATATTTCGTTGGCTACTAGACGTATCTCATGGTTTTTACCTAGGTTCGTCGCTTCGGCACTTTCTACAAATTCGGCATGTAAAATATCAATAATGCTATTCGAATAGATAAACAAAAAATCGCCTTTTTTGTCCAATACTGCCATTTTACGCAATATCTGCTTCGCAGCGTAATTGCTGTTTTCTACCGCATCAACTTTTTCTCTACTGTCATGAGTTTTGACAATTTTTTCTAAAATGGGTATTACATTCTCCGTGAAAAAAGATAAAGATTTATCCTTTTCATATTTATTAAACCCTTTATCAGTAGCTTTCAATTCTCTACGAATAGTATAAGTTAACTCATCACTATTCAATTTTATTTCGAAATTATTTGAATTCCCAGGTTTAGAAGATCCAAAAACACTCTTGGTATCTCTTTCTAAAAAATTACACATATAACTCCCTGGCATAATAGCAGTATCTGCATCTTTACGATTGGTATATTCGTCTAGATTTAGCGAGCCATCTTCAATTTTGCTGCGATATTGTTGCCATTCCGTTGCCAGTTTAATGGCTTCGTCATTAATTTCAGTTTTATCTTTGTCTGTGAATTTATCTTTAAATTTAATCCACATGTTTTTGATTTCCGACTGTCTTTCGGGACTCAATTTTATATTATCCATAAGTGTTTCCATTCTTTTGTTACAAATAGCATTTTGAAGTTTGTTTACAATGCCCAAGTCTTTTGAATTTTCATTAGGTTTTAGGGCATACAAAGTAGCAGGTTGTTTCGATTCTCCCCAAGTACTATCAATAAAATCTAATCCTAATTTATCTAATTCTTTTCTTGAAATGCAATTTTTTAATTTTCTATTTTGAGCTATACTTGGCGTCTTAATTAAATGTTCCCATTTAGCGCCTGAAGAAACAACACCACATAAATAGGGTGCTTTATTCGAATTTTGACCCTGAGCCAGTAAAATAATATCACCTATTTGAATACCATTTTTAAATAATTCCCCAAATTTATGATCATCATTGTAACCTATAAAAGCATAACCTAGCTCTTGAATCGCATTTTTCCACTCTGATTCATTTTCTCCATTTTTCACATTAGGAGATAACATCCAATATTTCATAATTACTTAGTAGTTTGTATCGTTTCCAACTCTTCCCCAACTTGTCCCGTAATTGTATCCACATCAATCATCCCACTCATTAACCTTGGTAACAAAATATCTCGGGCTTCTTTGAGTAATTCAAGGTTTAGACAGCTAGAAATTGGCGATTCCTAGAAATAATAGCATTAGTCACCTATTATTTTTTTTAATGGATAGGCCTATTTTTCCAATTTTTCCAATGTCAATTTCAATACCTCTTCATCTATATCTTTCTCTAATTGTAATAGAGGTGATTCGTCTAAAGCATTAAAGTTTTGAAAAATATCGACATACAGCGTTCTGAATTTTTTTGGATTTTCAACTTTATACGTTTTGATATAATCAGTTACTTGCGCCCCTGCAATAATTGGATTGACATAATAGTAAAAGTCATCGTCATGCATTGCTTGCTCAAGATCATTATAATTTTCAGCTATGACCTCAGCAAAATCATAGGTAAATAAGTTTCTAAAACTTTCAGACTTGCTCTTTAGCACGGTTTTTTCAAAAGCCCATGCATAGGCCTTACAATAAATGTCAGCATATACGCCACCTGCTTTCTCTTTTGCATATACTTGTGAATACAGAAATGACTTGCCTTTTGACCGCTCCTTGTTAAATACATCAATATAGGTCTCCGACTTTTCGATACCTCTTTCCGAGAGAACTCCTTCGTCAATTAAATTAATATAATAGTTTACCTGCATGGGGTCTGTAATTCCTAATGATTTACAATGTATGATAAGTTCATTTTGAGCCCATAAGGGGTCGATTTCTTTTATATCCTGATATGTATTGTATATAATAGAGTCTTCTTCTTCACAAGAAAATGCGTATTCATGAGCCCACTTTGCTGAATGTCCTTTGTCAAGCTGTTTCAAAAAGATAGGCATGTAATATTCAAAACAAAAATTTAATGCTCGTTCTGCAGGTGTACCCGCCTCATCCTCATTTCCAATGTAATCATTAAATGCCTGATTGTATTGCTCTATAAAATAATTTGCAAATTCAGCATCTCCTTTTACTTTTGAATAAGCATTCATTAATTCTTCCACGGTATGCTTTGTATATATTGGTGTTTCCATATTTTTTTTAGGTAGTTTGTAACGTTTCTATTTGTAATTCCTCCACATCAATCATCCCACTCATCAACCTTGGTAACAATATATCTCGGGCTTCTTTGAGAAGGCGATTTTGGTTATTTAAAGAATATTTTAAATTGAATAATGGAGTCATTACACCATTAAACCTAATTACTAATTCTTCATTACAAAACATATCTTTATAACCTCTTATAAAAGATAAACTATAAAACTTTTGAGCAACTCCAGCAGCTTGATTGTCTAATTTATTCTTGGTGTTCGGATTTGATAAATAACAATATAAGAAGTAATCAAAGCCTTTTTTCTTCTTAAAAATCACAACATTTTTACAGCTATATTCGAAATCTTCTGTAACAACACCAATACTACCAAGTGTTCCAATATTTGAGAATAATAAATCACCTTTTGAAAGTCCACTCCTTTTTTTAATTTTTTCATGGTCAATTTCACTAATCAAATAAGCTGTTTCAAAATTTATAAATCCATCATTAATATGCTTACCCGTAATTAATTTAATTCCATTTTCAACTTGTTTTGGAGAATCATGAGTTCCGTCTGTTATTCTATCACATAAATATTCTAATGTCTTTTCACTCCACCCCTCAGGCAATCCCATAACTTCATCAAATTTGGCTGTTTCATACCCTGGGAAACGCATTTTTACAAACCATTCCTCATAAGTGAGTTGGGCTTTTTCTTCTAATAATTTGATGCGTTTGAGGTTGTTTTGGATTAAATCATCATAAGACGATAAAATAGCCGCTATTTTGCGTTGGATTTTGAGTGAAGGAGCATTACAAGGAAGGCTTTTAATCATTCCTAAACTAAGAAAACTTTGTGCAACACCACTTTTAATATTATCTATTGATTTTTGAAAAAAATCGCTCTTTATCCAATAGTAAAGATAATTTGGTAATATAATTTCTTGGTTTGGACGCAAAATCGAAACACTACTTGATAATCCAAAATCATCATTTTTTTTCACAACATACGGTGCACCCATTGAACCAATGATACTTAATACCACATCATTGTAATTTGGCTTTGTTAATGCTTTAGAATTTGAATTAAAATATTTTATAAAGTCGATCTCTGAGATATAATCTACTTTATCTAATTTTAACCCATTTACGTCAAAATTTTTTGAAGTTAGATACATCACTCCTGTTTCTTGTCTTTTAATAGATGCATGTGCACCATCTCCAACTAAAGCAATATCTTCGATTTTATATTCTTTCCATCCCTCTCTCATAACCCTACATTTTGAATTTGTTGCATCAAGGCATTCGCTTCTTCGTTCAAAGTGGCTAGTTCGCTGTGAATTTCGGTCATGCGGCCATGGTAATCAAAATCCATGTCTAGCGTCACCACTACGCCTACATAACGACCAGGAGTTAGACTATAATCTTGGGCAGCCACTTCTTCAATATCTACAATCTTGCAAAGCCCTTCTACATCTTCGTATTTTCCTGTTGGGAATTTGTCTTTAAACCAAGCGTTGTCTTTACCAACTACAGGTTTTTCACCTCGAAAAAGTTGCATGATGGCAGTCAATCCTTCTAGTTGTTCTTCGCTAAAATCATTGATCGTCGTGCTTACTTTTCTAAAAGTGTTGCGAGCATCAATCATTAGGATTTTGTTTTTACTTTCGGGCTTTTTGCCTTTGTTGTAAAACCAAACGTGGCAAGGCAAGGAACGGGTGTAAAAAAAGTTGTTTCCTACTGAGACAATACATTCTACCGCTCCAGTTTCTATCAGTTCTTTACGAATTCGTTTTTCGGCATTGCCCGCATCAGTAGCTGATGAAGCCATTACAAAACCCGCACGCCCAGTAGCATTTAGATACGAATAGAAATACTGCATCCAAAGGTAGTTTCCGTTGCCAATAGATCCCGCACCCGTAAGAGGCGCGCCAAAAGGGAGGCGTTCGTCTTCGGCCAAGAACTTGTTTTTGGCATCGACCTTATCCACATTAAATGGCGGATTTGCCATGACAAAATCACATTTTTCGGTTAGATTGTGTGGGTTGGTATAAAAACTATTGCCTTCAATGATCTTGCCTTCAATTCCGTGGATGGCTAAGTTCATTTTGGCTAGTTTGGTATTGTTGCTCTTTAGCTCGGTACCATAAACCGTGATTGCTTCGTTGACGCTTTTATTTTCGTGATCGTGAATAAAATGCGCCGTTTGCACAAACATTCCACCAGATCCACAAGCGGGATCGTGAATGATTCCGTGATTGGGCTGGATAAAATTAACAATCAAGTTGACCAATGATGGCGGCGTAAAAAACTCACCACCTTCTTGCGCACCCGCACCTTGCATAGAGAATTTCATCAAGAAAAACTCATAGATGCGTCCAAAGACATCGCCTTTGGCGTGACGCACGGCATCTTTATTAAAAACACGAACTAAATCACGCAATAATTTATCGTCAAATTCTTGGTAGCTTTTTGGGAGAATACCCGCTAGATCGGGATATTCGGCCTCAATCAATTTCATGGCATTGTTGATGGCTTCGGCTATATCTTCACTTTCGGGCAAAGCGGCTAAGTGATCGTATTTGGCTTTTTCGGGTAGCATGATGGCGCCTGCTCCGGCATAATCATCTTTGGTCGCTTCGCGTTGTGTGCCCGTACGTGGGTTTATGGGTAATGATTTTGCTATGCTAATTTTGGCATCTTCGTATCTGTTTTGCGCAAAACTTAACAGTACTAATCCAAGTAAAGGGTCTTTGTATTCGGCTGCAGTAAGTTTAGAGTTTCCCCTTAGTTCGTCTGCGGCATCCCAGAGTTCTTTTTCTAAATTCTTGATTTGGTCTTGGGTCATGATATGTTGTAAAAGCTTGTATTTATTCGGATTCTTTGTTGAATGGCTAAAGTAACTAATTATTTAAGAAAGACAATTGAGGGAAACCGTAAAGCTGTGAGTGCTTAATGATAAATTCCATATCTTTTAACTCGGTTTGATTGTGTTTGTGTAAATAAACGATATTTTGTAAGATTTTACTATACCCACTTTTAGTGATATTGAAAAGTACTTTACATAAGACAGGCAATATTTTTATAAACTCTAAGATTTACGATTCAATTTTATTTTAGTGCCTTTGATGACAGAAATCAATAATCCTATACCAGTAATTGCATCTACTATATTCCAAATTGTTCTGCCCAAGGCGATCTTCATAAAGGGTTGAAATAATATCGCCAAAGCAATATATAGAAACATCTCATTTTTCCTGTTTTGTTCCTTGGCCTTATATCCCAAATAGGCAAAACTGACCATTGCTGTAAAACGAACAAATTGGTAGTAACCGTAAGGCATTTCGAGAAGGCAGAGTAGGAGCAGTATTGCCAGTATTATTTTCGTTGATTTTTCCATAATGATTTAAATGAAAATTACTTTATGCCTGTTATTAAACTCTGTTTTATATTAGATCAAAGAGAATCTTAGTTTAAAGAAAACTCAAACCAGATAGGGATATGGTCTGAAATCATTCTCGCCTCTTTTAAGGAACCGAAATTCTTGTAAAAAGAAATGATTCCTTTATCTATTGTATTGATTTTGGCGCTGTTGTAAAACATATTATCATATTCGGAAGCCAGGTATTTACCCTTTTTGACTACTTGTTTTAACGAAGTTTTCTGGTTGACAAGAATTGATTGGTAGCCCATTTTTCTTAACGGGATGAATACCGTATGTGATTGTGGGCAATTGAAATCGCCCGCAAATATCAAATTCAGGCTAGGATATTCCCCTGGTAAAAATTTAAAATATTTTATTTCACTTTCAGGTTGTTTGCTTTTTGTAATTGCATGGAAATTAACTACTGTAAATTTATTTTTTTTATATTCGAAGGTGCAATAAAAGGGTTCTCGATCTATTTCTAAATGATATTTTTTTTCTAACCAGGCTCTCCCAATTTTCTTTAGATTGGCTGTCTTCCAAATAAAAGCATAACGTTCCCTCTTATAGGCACTACTAGATGTAGGATCACTTATTACATAATCCCATTTACTTCCTTTACGATTCAATTCATCGGCCAGTTTGGCTACGGCTTGGGCCCCACCATGCCCAGCTACGACTTCCTGTATGGCTATAATGTCGTAGTTTTTTAAAGTATTTGCAATGAAATTTATTTCAACTTCAGATTTTGATTTTCCAAAGTTTTGAATATTCCATGACACTAGTTTAACTTGTGAAAATAGGGTAGTAGTGCAAAGTAAAAATAACAGGAATGTTTTTCTATTGATTTTATTCAAAAGTGATTTCATTTTTTTTATAATCAATTGACACTCTACCGAATTGGGCCAGTGCTGATTGTCCTAATAACAAAGGAGCTTCATTATTATGAACGATAGAAGCTTTTACATTCTTTAAAGTTCTATTTCCTAATTTTACAGTCCGAAGATTTATTATTGTTCCTTCAGCTATACTACCATCAGCAATTTGATATTGCTGCGACCCCAGGATATCCTCTTTTAAAAGTTTTCCTTGTCTGTATAGGAACATTGCTTCTACATCTGAAATGGTAATATCTGATGCGCCAGTATCAAAAATAAAATTCATTTTTGTTTCGTTAATAAACACTGGTATTTTATAGATACCCTGTTCTTCCGACATTACAATCATCGTTTTGCCATGTCCAAGAGAAGAGGATGTTTGAGAGCGATGTTCTCTTGAATTATTTCTTCCAGACCGAGAACAACCATTACAGTCAACAAAAAACATAGACAAGATTATTGCCAAAACACTAAGTATAATTTTTCTCATATTAATTTTCTATTTTTCCTATTTTTGGAATAATTTGAATCAAAAATTGTTGGTTTTTATATTCATTCTTAATTCCTTCAAACCTACCAACACCTTTAGTACCACTGCCGGCAATTTGTAGTTCACAAAAAGTGGGGTCAAAATAAATACTACTCTGATTCCATAGTTTCAACAGTGATAAAGCTCTTTGATAACTTAATTCATCATTGTATTTATAATTATCATTTGACGACATTCCTTCAATGATTATCATATATTTTATATCATTATTTTGGTACTTGGTTTGTAATCTTTTGATTAAACTTTCTATGTTCCTTCCTACCTCTAATAAGTACTCTTTGTATTCAGGTTTAATAGTACTTTTTGCAGGGTCAAATTGAATTTGTTTCTTTAAAGAGAAACGTTTATACTCATCCTGATAATAAAAATAACGTTTATCCAATTCTTTTACAGAGTTCTGAATTTCAACAATCCTTTTTAATTGTTCTACTGTTGCTTTTTGTTGTCTTTTCATCATGGCAATAGTAAGGACAAATAAAACAAGCATAATAAAAAATAGACTGGTCATTAAATCGGCATAACTTGCCCAGAAAAAATTTGTTTTTTTTGACATAAATATTTTAAAATAATTGATATATTGACCAAAAACAGTAACCTACGCCAATAATTGCACCAGATCCAAAAAAAGCATATGATAGATATATTATAGTGTCAGGTAGTTTAAAATCAACTTGTTTTTGGTTTTTTAATACTTGTGTTAATTCTGTGATACCCTTACCTAAGTTATCTAATTTTTCGTTTTGAGTTGAAGTTGCTTTCTCAATACTAGACATCGTTTTTTCTAACTTACCTAATTTTTTAAGTTCATTTAGATTTCCTCTATCGTTTCCTAATAAATTCTCTAAAAAGCTTTCTTCTTTTATAGTAATATTTCTAATTGATTCCATTTGAGCGTCAATATGTTCTTTCAGTTTTTCTAAACTTTTTGTAATAGAATTATCGACATCAATGACTGCATCTGAAACAAATTGTTTTCTATTAGACACTTCTTGTAATTCGGATTGTAAGATGCTTATTATTTCTTTATTTGCAGTAATATTTGTGCCAATAGCTTCAGCAACTAATTCTATAGATTGAGTTCTTTCCAGTTGATTGCCTATTTGAAAATTCAATTTCTGAGCATTGTCCACAAATGAATTTACTTGATGTAAATAGGTGTTAAATTTTTCAAATTCTTTTGTGCTAGTGCGTAATTCCTTTAAAACGTCAACATTAATTTTTGCTAATTGTGCGACATCAACTTCCTTTAATTCATGCATTAAATTAACCTGGCTATCAAATGACTCTAGGATTTTTCCTAGCACACCATTAAAACTTACGACATTAGTAGAAAAAGTATCATTGAACTTTAGCAAATTGGCCTGAAGAGAATAGATACTTGAGGAAGTATTTTGCGACAAAACGGGCAAAAGATGAGTTTGTAACCAAGTAAAAAAATCGTTTTTAAGATTTTCTGCTTTTGTTTTTGCTCCTTTATATCTCCAGCCAGAAAGTACTACAGTTAGTAGCAGCCCTGTAAAACTTGCTATCATAGCTATTTTTACTCCTCCAATCAGTATGTCAATTGCTTTTTCAAAATTCTCATCGCTAATACTTGGCATTGCAAAAAGTCCTACGACTATTCCTAACATAGTCCCCATTAACCCTAGATATAATGGAATTGGTAACATTGTATTAATTTCTTCATCAACAGCATCCGTATTTCTTTCTACAACGTCTTTTATTAAATTAAAGTCACTAACCGCTCCTTTATTTCTAAGTAAATAGGTGTTTACTGAATTCAAAACTTTATCGAAAACATCATTCGATTCCCCTTTTGATTTTATTAATGTAACTTCAATATATTTTGCTTCCATGTTTTTTGTTCGTTTTATGAGATGTATTTTTTGTCCTTAAGTCTATACCATCCCATATCTTCATACTGATACATTTGTGATTTTGGTATTTTCTCCTCTAAATTACCCTTACTCATCCAAATAGTTTCCTCTTCTATATCATCGATATCAATTGATTCAGGAAATAAGTCGGAATCAAATTCATCATCAGTATTTAATTCGTCATCAGTCTTTTTATTTTTTATATTTTCAAGAATATTGAGAAGTTTTGGATTTTTATCTACGACTATTTCCTCTTGGATCTCTATTTCTAAAGATGGTGATGCACTACTAAAACGATTAATATTGTTTAGTATTTCTTCGACTGTTATCGTTTTTATTTGATCTTCACGAATAAATACTTTTACAGTTTCAAAACTATCTATATCAGGAACAATAGTTTTAAAAAGGGCTATTTTTTTTGAGGTTGTAATTGCCACCGTAAACTGTACAATCACAATTATTATTATTAGTGCGCCTATTATATAATCATGCATGTCTATTCGTATTTAATTTTAGCTTTTGTTTTTACTATCCATTGGTTACTCCTTTTCTCAACAATACCGGAAGTGATAACTAAACTGTTAGCACTCTGGTTTAATGCATTTAATTCTTCACAAACAGGTTTTATATATTTGTTAGGGTAATCTAGAATTAATTTTTTCTTTTCCTTTATAATTTCAAAACTCGCTAAATTAGGGTTGTTGTTATAAATTGTAAATTTAAATACCGCATCACCTAAACTAACATCATCTTCTGTATCAAAATATCCACTTTCATGCGGTGCATGTTTATAAAATATTTTATCGTCTTGTTGTACTATTGGAGTTTTAGGAACTTCGGTTATAGCAATGACGGGATTTGGAGCGTCATTTTTTGATTGTATTTCTAAACCTTTTATTTTATCTTCTAAATCCCTTATTTTACTTTTTAGAATATTCAAAGAATCTTCTGATACTATGTTTTGCTTATTCGAAGAAATAGGTGAATATGGTGTAGTATTAAATACTCTTTTTCCTTCATTATCTTTTAGCATAGATTCCAACTGTTTCTTAGTTGCAAAATTTCTTTGTTTTAGATAAATAAAATGAGCTGCGATTAATATAAAAAGAATAAAACTAAACCCATAGTCTGTCATAAAATTTCTAATGCTATGGTTTGCTGTTTTAGTTTCAGTATTAATATTTTCGGTATATGCTGAAGCGGTTTCTTGCTCTACTTGTGATGGAGGGTCAGAATTATGAAGTTGACCTGAAGGATCTGAAGTTTGACTATCATTATTTGAAACAGCGTAATTTTCTGATGTAATTGAAGTTATTTTATCATTAATCTTTTGGATAATGTTTTTAATCTCAACACCTTCTCTTTTTTTAGCAAATGCTTTAATTTTTTCATATTTAGACGAATTAAAAACATCATTAGTTAAAAAAATCACTGAGAATTCTTTATTGTTATTTGAGGTTTTAAGTTTTTGAAATTCTTTATAAAGATCCAGTGTTTTAGTGTCTGCCTTTGGAATATCGTTTTCTTGTATCGTTGTTTTTTCGCAGTCTACTGCACTATTTCCTAAAGCTTCGTTTATACACACGCATGTCATGTTATCTACAACTTTTTTAAATTGTTCTTGACTTAATTGTACCTGTGCATTAGCTAAAAAAGTAGTCAGTAAAATGACTATCATCATTACTATTTTTTTCATGTTTTATTAGAAATTACGAATTGTTTCTGTTAAATAAATTATCATCATTATCATTATTCTCAAATAATTTTATTTTATGACAATGGATATATTAATAGTTTAAAGATTTTGATGTATTTTATAAGCTAAATTATTAAGACCTCCTATGAGAGGGTAAAAAAACAATGTTTCCATAAGCTCCTCGTCTTGATTTCCTTTTAACTCCGCTTTTTTAGAATCGATTCCTTTCTTAACATTGTCAACAACGTCCTCTTTTAGGTAATTCTTATAGTTTTCAAAGTGAGAAGGGTTTATACCAAGTTCATCACTAAATTTGAACTTACTATTAATGCTAAAGAACCAATCTATAAAGCTGATATATTCATCAGCGACATTTTTATAAAAGATGTCGTTTAAGTCGGGGTATTTTATTTTATTTTCATTGTTAAATGCAAGATTATTGCTTCCTATATAGATGGTTTCAATATCTTTAATGTTTAAATCTCTATCTTCAGGATTTTGAAATAAAGCACCAATACAACTAATTTCTTTCGGGTTATTAACTTTTTTTAAATCAATCTTTGTTTTATTCTCGTTAACCAGCACATCGTCAAAAATAGTTTGAGACAGCTTTTGTAATGCAGCATCACTACCTATTAAGTTTAGAATTTTAGAACCTGTCCCGCTAAAAGTTATATATCTTGGCGAAACAATATCCTTATCTTTCATTAATTTGGCAATATGATATAAAATTGCAGCGTAAAATAGTGTAACTACAACCTTCAAATCAATGTCTTTATTCAAATCTTTTGAAAATGAAATAGGTGCAGCTTTACTTACTACTTGATCATTTCCTTCTAAAGAAAGTAAGAATGAAATTATTTCTTCTGATTTTCTATTTTGATTTAAGACATCCAAAACACTTTTCAATCCATACAATCCATTACTATCTAACAGACTCGAATATTTTTCTGTATATTTTTGTACAAAACCATTCATGTTTGAATTTCTGTCTCCAAAAGCATCTCCAAAAAGAGCATTTCCAGCAAAACGAAATGAAGTTGCCAAAAATGGCTTATTTCCTTTATAGATTACAACATCTGTCGTACCACCACCTATATCTATTGAAACAACAGAATTACTCCCAGCGGAAACCCCCATTTCGTTTCTGAAATAGTAAAATGGCGTTATAGATTCAGCAACCTTAATAGGCGCTTTTACCTTATTGATATGTTTTTCAAATAATTCAGTCCAGATAACTTGCAATTGATTTATCTTGAAAGAAGACATACTAGTTGGATACATCCAAATAAGCTCCGTTTTTTCTAAACTGCCTTTTTCTAAAAGAACTTTATTTTTTATTAATAGTATAATCTTTTCCAGAAACGTTTCAATGCGTTTCTCGTTGTGATCTGTCGATTCCCATTTTAAATTAGATACAATTTTAGTATTACTCGGAGCTACTTTTTTCCCGTAGTAAAAGGGAATATTTGTATCTGCCAACGAGTGGACGGCTTTATTATAATCTAATTCTTCATTATTGCTTATAACAGTTCTGGTTGGAAAGAAATTAATTATTTTAGGTATTTGCTCAAGTTCAATATGCTCTTCAAGCAGTCCTAAGTTTGAGTTTCTGAATAATTTTTCAGTATGCTCATTCATTAAAAATAAAGGTTCAATTTGACTATCACTAGGAGAGATTTCAAATTTCATAGCGTTGCCATTATCTTTTTTATATTCGATATGAGTATTAGTTGTGCCGAAATCAATAGCAAAGGTAAACTGTGAAACACCAGAGGGTTCTTTTAAGAGTGGAATTAGAATTCCTTTTGCCCATTGGTGTCGTATTTCTATAAACTCAAAATTTTCAAGAACTGTATGGTAATTACTATCTAGTTGAGCTCCTTTTTTGCGGTCACTTCGCTTTGATGGTAAAAGGTTATTTTTAACTTCTCCTCCTTGATTGTAAAAAGAGAGATTGTATTCGCTATGACTATAAAGGTTATGATTATCAATGTTCATAACTCCTACACGGTAAGACGGTGTACCTTGCGTGGATTTTAAAAATGGATAGATTGTAATGTTGAACCTGTTTTCAATGATTGCACCTACATTTCTAATAGTATCTGGTTCTGCCAATTGATGTTCCTGAACAGCCCGTTTGTAAATTCTAGAATAAGTGATGTATTTATTGTCTCGGACGGGTACTCTGAGTGTAACACTCACACTAGCATTAATACCTTCTTTAATTTCAACCGTCTTTTTGCCATCAGGCATAACCCCCATTAGATCTTTTATGTTGAAATAATCAAAATATATTTTTTTTATTGGGAGCAAATATCCTTTATTTGACCCTTCTATAAGATTACCTGTGAAGTATTTTTCATGGTCAATAGAATAGGGAGTAGTAATGATATAGTCTTCAAAAAAATCTCCAATAGTTAAATAAGGATATATTGAATCATCGAAAGGAAGCTTTCTTTCTTTTAATGGTTTATCGTCAAAAAAATCTGCTCTATTTTTTTTATCCCAAAGGGCAGTAGTATAAATAATTTTTTCAGAAAAATCATCAATTGGCAGTACTAAGGGTTTTATTACATCTTTACATTTATGAGAATCAATAACAAAACCACTATTATCCTGAATATTAGATGGGCGCTCCGTCTTTTTACGAAGTGGAAAGTCTAATATTTCTACAATACTTCCATCTGTGCCAGTAGTTAGTTTTTCAAATTCAGAATTGAAGTTTTCTAAAGTGTAGTTGTTTAAAATGTTTCTTTGTTCATGAGTCAGCATTTTATAATTCATTTCTAAATAATCATCTACAGCTTTAAAAAGCGGATTAAATCTAGGCATGAATTTTCGGATACCGAAAATAAATTTCACGTAATTAAAATCTCTTTTATATAATGGTTGGTACTGATCATCAAAAACAATATCAGTTCCAAATCTAATATCTATGTTTAATTTATTAGCGGAAGTAAAAAACAAACTTGCAGGTGAAGTACCTCCAATAATATTCAGTTCATTGTTACCTAATTTATAATTTAAGAGATAAAGTCTTTCAATTTTATCAAAATTGTAAGCTTTAGCGTCTTGCTCTAAATACAGTTTTAGTGTTTCACCTAATAATCGATGTTTTTTACTCGAAGATTTTAATAGTTTATTTAAATCATTGGTTTTATCCCAAATTATTATATTTATTTTTTCTTTTAATTTATCGATATTGAAAAATATTTCACCTACATCAAAACAATCGGATACCATTTTATGAAAAATAGTTTTGCCGTCAACTTCATTTGAATTTACCAAGTTTTCAAATGCAGTTTTAACTAGGTCTATTCTTGCAAAGGGACTAGGTATGGAGGTGATTTCTTTATTTGCAGATGATCCGCTAGGATCTTGGATAGCTTCTATGGCATTTTTACCATAGGCTGTTGATGTTTGCCAATCTTCAATATTATTGCTACCATCATGGAATCTAAATACTTTTGCCATTATACTTAAAAGTTAAATTTTTCTGTTACTAAAGCTTCTGTTGTAGTGTAAAATAAGTCCATGAACTGTTGTTCCTTGGATCCAGTATTAGTTGTTGTCTTATCTTGTTTAGAAAGCATATAATTATAACGATTATAGTTTTTTCCACCAGATTCTAACCATCCAATATTTGGTCTAATACCTTTTACCATTTCAAATAAATTGGTGTCATTAACATCCAAGTTTAATGGGGAGAAACTTCTTTGATTATAATTCATTTCATTCAACCATTCTAAATAGTATTGATTGAATTTTTTTAAATAATTACTATAAAAAGGTTGTGTTAAAAGTGTAGTTGTATTTAAATTTTTTGCCCAAGTTTGGTCTGAACTACCTTGAATTTGATCCCTTAAATAAACTAAAAATTGAGTATATTGGGTTAATGGTTTTTTTAGAAGTATTTGAGTTAGATCCCCTAGATTTTCATAAATAATAGATTGTGAATTAGATTTAATTCCAAATTCTTTATAAATTGGATTTTCTGCCTTTCCTTCATAATTACTTAATTCAGTTGATTCAGTTTTAGCGAAATCAATTATTGAAAGTGCCGCAACAATTTCAAGGAAATGGGCATCATTTTTTTGATTTACAGAACCCTCGACATTGGGATAGTCTTTTGTTAAATCATCACCTAAATAATATAAAGCATTTACTGAATTATTGCCACTAATATTTTCTTCATAATAGGACAAAGCGGCTTTTGTTTTTGAGATAAAAGTAGATTTATCAATTTTACTATCTTCATCAGGAGCCACCCCAAAATAAGGAAGCATTGTGATAGCTCCTATAGGAGCATCTTGAAGATATTTCCATGTGGGCAAATCATGATCAGCTCCCCTTATATTTTTCACTAATAACGGAAAGCCAGCAGCACCAGTACCGCCAAAAATCGAACTTATGATAAAAATCCTATCATCTTGATTGAAAGACGATGCAAACTTTAGAAAATCTTCTGATTGTTTGAACTGGTTTAGTACTACGCTTCCAATATTTGGGTTTCCCTTGAAACCAACCTCCATGTCAGAGTTTAGGTTTTCTTCTGAAAACAATAAATTTATTAAAGCTTTATTATTGTCATCTAAACCACTGTATTCAATATAATCTTTAAATCGATCGTTTTTAATATCGCTTAATGTAAGTCTAAAGTTTTGGGTAATATTAGAAATTTTAGTTTTGTAAAATTGATTTTTATCTACATCAGAAAAGCTCAACTTATTGTGAATGTTTTGATAGTTTTTTAAAATATCTATTGTACGTGTAACGTCACCATTAGCTTCATCCGGATCAATAATAATAGGTACTACTTCATATTGATTAATATCTACACCAGTCGCCAAAAGCATTGCCAGTGATTTTATCACTCTTGAACCAGTCCCGCCAATTCCAAATACATATAATTTTGCCATAATTTATTTTTTAAAAAGGTGTTTTACTAGCACGAACACTTTTGAATTTTAATACTATTGAAAAAAAGAAACTGAAAATTACTGTCCACAGTAAGTTTACCATTGAGAAATTGATATGATCTGTTATAGAGTGGGGATTACCATCTGATGAAGTGGAATAAAAGTCTTCCATTGCGGTAACACTATAGAAGTAAGCGGAAATAAAATTCACTATACCAATTACCAAAAGCCAAATAAACCAATACCTTTTTTTAAAAAAACCATTATAATTTGAAATGAAATAGTAATAGCTTGCAATAAGTACAAAAGACGTGCTGAGCATAATAAATCCTATTATTGAAAAGATTCCTGACTCGTACATGTCATCAGAAAAGTTTTGAATATAAAATAAATCTAAAGGATGAAATCCATCATATAAGGTTGCGAAAAAATCATTCATAATTATTTTTTAATGTTAATGGTTAGTTCTAAATAGTTATTGTTTTTTGACTGTGTTTCGTATGCTTCACTAATTCCCTCAATTAAGTACTTTATTCCAAATGTACTATTAGGGCTTTTTAAAATATTACTATCATCATTGGTACTGGTAGTATAAACCCAATTTGGAATTTGTTTGTTTAAAGTGAAAGATAGATTTGTGAAATTTGGTTTAGTAGATTCAAATACAATATAATGCGTTGGTTCTGCTTTAGCTTTGGAAAGCATATTTATTGAAGAAGCTCCAAGCTGTTTTTTGTCGAACTTATATATGCCTTTTATTTTATAATCACCTTCTCTAATTCTATAATTAGATTTGTCAGATACATAACTATCTTCAATAGGCACGTTGCTTAAGTCTAATGCTACTGAAAAAATAAAGCTAGAGCTATTTCTATTATTTATTGAAACGTCTTCAATGCCCTGCACTGCTCCATTATTTTTGTATTCTCTGTCAGGTTTATATCTACCGGAATCTTCCTTCGTGTCTATTACAGAATAATAAACTTCTTTAGAATAGTCTTTTAATGTTAAGTTGTATATATTCTCAAATCCTTCTACTTTGTTTTTTGATAGCTCAATATTTGAATTAAATTTCGTCATCGCTTTTTCACTTCCAATTATACTCATATAATAGGGCCTAGATATATTATTTAATTGTGTTTTTTTATTGTCTTTGTCATAATAGGTGCCATTAAATGACGAGTTCAATTTCACAATAGTTGTAGCCAATGTCTCTTTGTTTTTGAATTTTGTCAAAAAAGCATCTTTGGTTAAACTTTTTTGGTCACTTAGTAAATCCTCTGTTTTATTTCCTTCTATAGAATAAATGCAATCTGATAAAAGAATTGAAATTGTGTTTTGGGATGTTTTTGTCAATATTTGTTTGAAAATATTATTCAAATTGCTTGAATAAGTGTCGCCTACTTTGAATGTTTTTGTGTTAAGAGAATTTGAAAAATTCACGATATTACCCTCAATATTAGTCGGATATATAGCAGAATTGATAAAATTTATTTTTAAATTCTTTTCATCATAATAATACTTTAGCATTACTAATAAATCACGAATTGCCCCTTTGAATTGAGTGTTTCCTTGCACATAGCCATTCATACTACCCGAATTTTCGATATAAACATTGACAAAATAATCTTTAGATTCATCAACATTATTTCTTTTTTCAACTTTTTCGCCTTCTTTTTCTAAAAATGAAATCAATTTTACTTCATCAAAACTTCCATTTGTAAAAAATTTTTTAAATTTTCTTTCGTTGTCAAAAAGTTTTATGTGATCAATTAATTTGTCTAATTCATCTACGGTTATTTTGGAGTCACTTTTAGAATATTCCAAATAGGAATCTTCAAAGACGTCATATTCGCCACCACAACCAATAGTAGTTAAGAGAAGAGTAAAGAGTAAGAATCTAAATAGTTTATTCATTGTCATTATTTTATTTTAATAATAATATTTCCGTCACTCACGTCCAATATATTAATACCCTCTATTGTTTTTTTAAATTCATTAGAAAGATACTGACTAGTATTGTCATGCGTTATTATAATAGAACCTGTAGAATCCAATAAGGTATTATTTAAACTTTTAACAAAAGGTATGTTGCGAAGCTGACGCAGTACATCTTGAAAATTACTATGGTTTACATTTCTAACTTCCATGTTAGTAACATTGTTTTTTATTGTAGAATCATCGTAAACGGGAGGCTTAGCTACTTGTTCCGTTACTGTATTTACTTCAGTTTTTGTATACGCTTTTGGTTCGTTTTTTAATTTAGGATTCTCACCGTGTTTATTTAAATAGGTATCTCCTTCTATAAACAACATCCCTAACACATAAAATGGAATTATCTGGAACCATCCATTTTTGTCCATGTCATGACACCTCTTAGCCCCTTGTGCCCATAAAAACCATAACATTGGTATTATTGCCAAGCCCATTCCTGGATTGTCTTTTTTTGTAATTTCGATTATCGCAGTATAAAGTATTATATAGATAATGATACTTATTCCATACTCAGTTCTTCTTATTCTACCGTCAAATGAAAAAGGTTTTTTAAACATTTAATTCTGATTAAATTAATTTTTGATGTTTTCTGTTTATAATGATTACAACCAGTCTGTTTACATTAAGCGATGTAAAGAAGAGCATGCACGATTTTTTCACGAAGCTTTTATTTTGAAATATTTTTTACCTAAGAAACAGTGATTATAATAACTTTGCTTTTTTAATCTGAAATTCTTCAGCCGATATTATTCCTTTTTCCATTAATCCATGTAATTTTCCTAATTCTTCCGCGGTGTTTATGTTTCTTGTTTGATAAAGAACTGCGCCTAGATTATATTTTGCATTAAATTTATTTTCATCCATCGTCAGGAAAATAATAAAATCAACAAAGGCTATTATAGCTGGAATAAATGTCCAACAGAAAATAAGGTAAAGTAGCCCAAGACCACCTTGTCCTAGATAAAAACGATGAACACCGATCCCTCCTAAAAAGAAAGCGAAAATTGCAGCTGTTGTTTTATTTTTCATATTTTAATGTTTAAGTAGGTCCTACTCGTAAGGATTTTCGGTTACTCCACGTTTTTGATGGTTTCTGGGCTCCATATGTTTAATAATCATAAAATTTATTAACGAATATCACTTTCGGTTAAGATTTTTTATCAGACCAAACCTACACCCAATAAAAAACTATTCTTTACGGTTTCCCACATTTGAAGAAAATAAATATCTAATTTGAACTTTATTTACATTTGTTTTGCATCAAATTATAGTCTTTTGATTGGTAAATTGTAAATTAAGGTGGTTTTAAATGATTTCGCAATACCCACTTTTAGTGATATTTAACATTTTTTTAATAATCATTAATTGAGTTTTTCTTTTATTAATTATTTAAAAATTAGATGTTTGGATTTGATTATAGTTAAAATAGTTCAAGTATTCTTGGAATTCATGAAAATGAACTATTTCATTTTTCTTACAATTGCTTTGTGCAAGTTGTACCAAATGGATGTTTTTGAAGAATATCGTATTTCCTGAAAATTTTTCCAAACTAATGAATATCGCCTGCTGTAGCGTTTTGTTACTGCACCGGATAATGTGGTTTTTGAGATGGATATGAATGGTCTGTTTTTTACCGTAATTCTCCACGTTAATTGTAATGAATTTTACCTGATCCTCTTTGAGATTTATTTCTTGAATGATAAATGGATGATCTAGTTTGTTTATCCTTTTTTCAATGGTTTCTTTTGAGTCTATAAAGGCCGTGAATTTCCATGTTTTTAATACTGGAGCATTGTCCACGAGGTCAATAACTTGTTTGAATAATTTTTGATTGCCCTTAGTGGTAATTATTAATTCGAAGTGGTCAGTAGTTCTTTTAGGAAAGACAATGATAAAGTCTATTTTCCTGTAGTAGTAGTTTAGGTTTTGCTTGATCCAATAACAGATTGTCTCTTGGTTTTCAGTGGAATGATTTAGTAGGTTTTTGATGGTGTGGTGGTTGTCAAGGAACCAGTTCCAGAAGTTTTTCATTTAATTTTTGTTTCAGGTTTAAAGTTTAAAGTTTTGGGCTGCTTCTCGATATACTTTTTAAGTAAAAAACTTAAAAATCACTCGAAGTGACTCCGTTGTTTATTTCAAACAATCATTGTTATCGTTTGTCTTTGTCCGCTTTGTCAAAAGCGATTAAGTTCAGCATGTTTCTCAAGCGAGATCTGACTCGATTGCCGTAGGCGGTTTCTATTTCGGATGCGGAGAGGTTTGTGGTGATGTGGGTGTAGATTTTCTTAGATATAAAAATGTCGTATCTGGAGAGAATAATTTCTGCCATGACATTGCATTCGTTTCCAAAGTATTTGAGGTTCTTTTCGGTGCCTAAATCATCGAAACAGTAGTTTTTATGTTCAGCATGGGTGTTGTGTCCATGGCTGTAGCGCTGAATTACTTCATATCCATCTTTGATGAACTCAAAACTAATGTCCCGGCACGTTTTCATAAAGAACTTTTTATTTGGTTGAGGTACGTAGCGCATCAGAGCCATCAAAGAGGTTTTACCGCAGCCTACTGGGCCAGAAAGAAGAATTCCTTTGCTGAGGTCGATTTCAAACTTAGCTGCAGTATATTGATCATCCAGAAAATAGCAAATCAGTTTTGTGATAGTTGTGGTGTCTTGTTCTAAGAAGTGAAATTTTTCTCCAAAATCCTTTTTGCCTTTTTTTTCTAACCAAGCAATAATTTCTGGATAATTGTATTTTGATGTCATAAGGTAGTGGTAAAAGGTTAGAGATGGGGTTGATAGGTGGTTCTCGATATATTTTTTGTTTCGTTTCACTACACAAAAAAACACTTTCCGAAATAAATTCGAAATAAACGAGACTGACGAAGAAATCATAAAGGCTCCGAGTAGTTTTTATCCGTAACTGCGTGGAGATTATACGCTCTCGTTTGCTCTTTTAATGGTATGTTTTGTGGTGTTTTTAGATTAAATTTATTAGTGTTCAGCATCCAATTTCGCGCCGCTGCTTTCCAATCTTTCATTTTGGTTTTCCCACCAATGAGCCATCCGTTGCTGGAGTAATAATTGAAAAAGCGCTCTGCTTCGAACTCGGAATATTCTTGAAACTTGAAATACTCTTTGGTTAAGTCCACCGATGGGTTTTCGTCCGTTGTATCTTGTCTCTCGTCTCTCGACTGCGCTCGAGATGACACGCTCGAGATGACAGCTTTACTTTTTTCTTTTTTGGCGCAACTTTTTTTCTTTTCTTCTTTTTCTGGATTTTCAAAAATTGAATTATTATTAAAAATTTCAAACTCGGGTGTTCTCTCTATATTGTTTATATTGTTTTTAGATGTTTTTTTATTCTCTATATAGAGCTGACTATTAACCTGTTCAGTTACCTGACTATTTACTTGTTCAATTTTTGAGAAGGTAGATTCATTTTGTGAACTTGTATTTGCTGTTTCGCTTAGGTTGTAAATTTCTACTTCGGAACCCAAATAGGGGTTGAATGATGGCGTGTATTTTATAAAACCTAATTCTTGTAACTCTTTCATACATTTGTGATAGGTAGCTTTTGATTTTATTTTGGACGAAATCATAATTTCTTCTCGATTGATGGTGATCGGATTTTTGAACCGGTTGATGTTCCAGCATTGAAAGAGTGCTAAATACAGACTTATGTGAGAAGGATTGATGTTTTTTAGTGAGGCTGTTTTTTTGAAAAAGCCAGTGAGGTGTTTTATGTAATTCATATTCTGGTGATTAGTGAAAAATGATTCTAATTTTATTGATTTAGCATTTTGGCTATGTCGTCGTATTTATAGTATAGGATGCCTCCGATGCGGTTGTAATTTAGTGTTCCGTTGACGCGAAGGTTTTGGAGTGTGCCGGGTGAGATCTTGAGCAGTTTTCTAACCTCGGAAGATTTTAGCCATTGGGTTGGCTGCTCTTTTAGTGCCACTATTTCTTTAATTTCAGAAAGAATGATGTTGCTAAAGTTTAGCAAGTCTCTTTTTGTAATGGGTTGGTGGTTTAGTAGTTCTAAATTTTCTACTTCAGGGAATAGTTTTTTCGGATGTAAGTTCATCGTAATTTGTTTTAAATTGTTACAAGACAAATTACTTTCAATTGATTGGTTTCTTTACCCAAGGTAATCGCAAGGTGGGTGTTGTTTTAGGGTAAATTAATAGATTTCCCTTTGTTTCTTGAGCTGATTTTATGGAGGTATTCGAAAACGCGTTTTTTATGAATTGGTTTTTTTTAAGTTTTAGCCTAAATGGTCTGTAAAAGAATGCTAACCCAAGGTGGGTGATTGTAGGGAACTAAATCCAAGTTAAAGACCTGGAATTAGTTTTGTTCTTCTTCTACGATTTTGTTGTTGAAGTTCTCGGATAAGGAATGCAAGAATTTTGTTTTTATCGTTTTTCTGTTTTTAATGTCTTGGAAGCATCGGTATATGCTGTCGTCTAAAACAATATTAAACGTTTTGCTAAATTGACCTGCAATTTCCTTGATGTCCGTATTTCCACCATTGAACATTTTTAGGTTGTGTAAACCGTAAATAAGTTCCACCATTTCAATTTTGGAACCCGTCCAGTTGAGGTTAGATTTTGCAGTTTGATGATTAGAATTGGGGCTACTGTTTATCTCTTCAATCTTTTCTTCCAAGTATATTTCCAATATATCATTTGCAATAATGTTAGCAACCTTCACATCATGAGAAGTACATAGTTTTTTATCAAAATTTATTAAACTTATATCCAAATTGGATGTCTGTTTTTCAGAGTTTCTAATGAAATATAAATGATCATTGTGGATGCTACCGGAGCGGTAGTATTTATAAAATTCTTTGTCTTGTTTTGAAAATTGAAAACAATTGTTTAGCGCTTTTTCGTAATGCTTAATTTTAAGTTTTTTGCTATTGGACGGAGACTTGGATTCGATGTCCAAGATGCGGTTAAAGAAAATATACTTAGACGTTATCTTAAATTTCAGTTCCTTAAAAAAGTGAATTTCATCTTCTTTCGAATTGAATATAAATTTTTCTAACCATAGGAAAAGTTCTTTGAGTTTTATTTCGATATACTCTAAAGCCAATTTTGCCTGAGTGATAGGGTTTGCGTTTGTTTTTTTAATATGTTCAACTTCTAATTCAAATTCGTAAAAAAAATCATTACAACATCCCTGCATATGTTACTAAATTAGTTGTCAAATATTAATCTAAACTATGCTTTTTTTATTGCGGTAAATCTTATTTATAAGTTAAATTTTTTATAATTTCTTACAATATGTTAAATTATGCCTTTATTTGGCCTGATTTGTTAGATAATGCGGTATTTGTATTTTTAAATTTTTCCTTTAAAATCATCATGTCATTACTGATTTTATGATCCAGAATTTTTGCGTAATGTTGGGTAGTTTTCAAATTGGTATGTCCGAGCATTTTACTCACCGTTTCGATAGGAACGCCATTAGAAAGAGTAACTGTTGTGGCAAAAGTATGTCGGGCGATGTGAAAAGTAAGGTCTTTGTTAATTCCACAGACATCGGCAATTTCTTTTAAATAGGCATTCATTTTTTGATTACTCAAAATAGGTAAGAGGCGGTTTTCATTTAAGCATATGGGATGGTTTTCATATTTGTCCACAATCTGCTGTGCGAGCGGCAGTAATGGAATTTTGGAAGCGGTGTCTGTTTTTTGTCTGGTGGTAAAAATCCAATTATCGCCATCAATACCAAGGCTAATATGGGTTTTGGTTAATTGCTTTACATCGATGTATGCTAAGCCCGTAAAACAGCTAAAAACGAATATGTCGCGAACTAAGTCCAATCGCTCTGAAACAAATTCCTTATTAATCATACTTTCAATATCCGCTTCTGAAAGGAATTCCCTAACCACCTCTTTTACTTTTGCTTTGTAATTCACAAAGGGGTCTTTGTTAAGCCATCCATTGGATAAACATTGGTTTATGATTTTATGGAAGTTTTTTACATATTTGACAGCAGTATTGTTATTGCATTTTCTAACGCTTCGTAAATAAAACTCATATTCCATGATAAAGGCATGATCAATCTTTTCGATATTAATATCGGTAAGGTTGTATTTCCAAAATAGGAAGTCTTTCGTGTGTTTTAAGGAAGTCTGGTAGCGTTCTAATGTGCCGGGGGCGTATTCAAATCCCACCAGTTCTTTTATTTTTCGGTTGTGCTCCTCGAAAATAGGGATTAGCATTCGCTCGCGTTCTTTCTTTCCTTGGTATTCATTCTTGAAACTTTCATAAGTAATTTGAACTTGGTTCATGAAAAGTTTTTTCTCAGTTTCATAAACGGTTGCTCTCATTATGTCAAGTTGACCATTTATCAAACGAGCTTCCTCGCTGTTGCCTTTCATTTTAGATGCTTCTGACGACCACTTGGCTTCATCTACATAATGGCCTGAGCTACAATCAAAGCGTTGGCCGTTGATAGTTATGCGTTGATAAATTGGCATTTGTGCTTGTGCATTGACTTTTGATTTTCTCAAATAATACAGAACGGTGATTTTTGTTTTCATGTTGGTAGCCTTTAATTGATAATTAATTTACTTTAATTGTCAATACAAGTCAAGATGTTCATTCTTTGAACCCCTTTATCTGTTGGGGTTAAGAAGAAAATCGGTGCACCAGTTTTTCTCAGTGTCCCTGTGCACCGATTGTGCACCTATTTTTTGAGAAATAATGAATAAAATGAATGATTGGTAAAAAGAAAAAACCCTTTAAATCATACGATTTAAAGGGTTTTAATTCAATTTGTATTTATACTGGCGGAGAAAGAGGGATTTTACAATTCTCTATATATCACTTATAATCAGCAGTTTAAAATGTAAATTATAATTGGGTAACCGAAATCACCCCCTTTTTTATCGTAATGTATTCTATCAATTTGTGTTCAGTAAATATACAAAATATTGCAGATTTATTACAATTTTTGAGGATAAACCACACTAAAAAATGAACATGTAAATGAACCGATGATTGAACAAGTTATTAGCCTAGTAAAGTTCAAAATTTGACGAGGTTAAATAAAGTTACTACCCAATAATTAATGGTTCAACTTGTTCAATTTTTAGGCTTGTATATTGGCAGAACTCTTCTATAGATACAAGCTCATTTTGGAGCTTATTGCGTTCCTTTCGGATGTTTTGTAACAATCTAATACTTTGGCGATAGCTCTTTCCGGTAATGCGTTGTATATCCTTCGGGTAAATACACAATCTCTTATATTCTGCTTTCATACTCTATCTATAGCTTTGATTGGGCTTTGACTTACTTGAAACTCCTGTAATCCAATTTATTTGACTAGATAAAATTAGTAAAAAATCTCTTTTGTTCAGAAGGGACAATTGTTGCGGTTTTTTGGGTGGTGGGATGAGACATTTGTGCTATTTCCTGTCATTTATACCTAAAAGGGACATATGGAATAGGGGAGTGTTTTTTATGCGATTTAATTGGCTAAAATTTGTTTTAGGATTCATTGGAATTGTTGCAACGGAAAGTGGATCGAGAGACTATTTAAAACAAATTATAAACTTAAATTTTAGGAATTATGGCAAGACAAAAAGGCATAATTAAGTTGAAAGGTACTATTGGAGATATTACTTTTTACAAAACCCAAGATGGGCATTTGGCACGTGAAAAAGGAGGCATCGATGCCAGCAGAATCAAAAATGATCCTGCGTTTCAAAGAACGCGTGAGAACGGTTCTGAATTTGGAAGAGCTGGCAAGGCTGGGAAAATTTTAAGAACGGCTCTGAGAGTCTTACTTCTAAATTCTGCGGACGGTAGAGTGGTGAGTCGACTTACCCAAGCGATGGTGAAAGTGATCCAAGCGGATACGATTAGCGAGCGTGGGTTACGAAATGTAATTGATGGTGAGGCTGAATTGCTTATTGGTTTTGAGTTCAACATCAGAGGGAAACTGGGGACCAGTTTGTTTGCTCCCTATGTAGGGATAATCGACAGAGTATCTGGAGATATCAGCGTTGATTTGGATTCGTTTATTCCCGCTAATATGATTGCAGCTCCAGGAGGAACGACACATTTCAAAGTTATTTCAGCTGGTGCTGAAATTGATTTTGAGGCAGAGACTTTCGTTTCGACGAATTCTGAAACTGCTATTCTTCCATGGGATATGACAGCAACAGCGGCGATTAGTCATGTAAACCCGGTCACCCCAAACAGCACAAAACCGTTGTTTTTGGCTTTAGGTGTTGAATTTTATCAACAGGTAAATGGCCAGATGTATCCTTTGAAAAATGGATCCTACAACCCTTTAGCTTTGGTTAGCGTAAGCGGATTGTAAGATGGTTTTGGTATTAACCAGAATCTATTTTCCTGATGGAACGCAAGGGATGCTAGAATGGAACGGCACACTAGTTTGTTATACCATCGAATTGCCTTGGTTGGGAAATCAAAGGCGTATCTCTTGTATTCCGGAAGGAGAATATGTTTTGCAGAAGCGGTTTAGCCCAAAATTTAATTGGCATTTGCATTTGAGAAATGTTCCAGGAAGAGATTTTATATTAGTCCATCCCGCCAATGACGCCAAAAAAGAATTGTTGGGCTGTATTGCTCCTGTAACGCAACATAGCGGAGTAGGAAAGGGCCGTTGCTTCCGAAAAGCGTTTGAAAAGCTAAAATCTTTGGTTTACGCCGCTTTAGATCGTAATGAAGTAGTGAAAATAAGTGTTCAATCTTAAAAAGTAGTACTATGAAATTAGTAGAAAGAGTAAAATCGCCAACTCCTAAATTTTTTAGGATTTTGAGAGCCATTGGATTGGCTTTGTTGGCCATAAGCGGAAGTGTGATTTCGGCGCCGGTTGTTTTGCCTGCTGCTGTGGTAAGTATTGCAGGATATATGGCTGTGGCCGGAGGTGTTATTTCTGCTGTCAGTCAGATTACAGTTGATGAAGCAGCCCTGTTGAAGGTAGAACAAGAAATAATTCCAAAATCTAGAAGCGATGGAGACTAATCTTACTTTAAAATCGGGCACCATTTTAGGAACGTTGTTGAGTATTGCATCCAATATCTTTTCTGAAGATATCGTAAAAACTATTATCTTAGCAGTTGTTGGAGCGATAGTTAGTTTTCTGGTTTCACTTCTTTTAAAGCGGTTGACCAAAAATAAAAAATAGAGATTCAGTTTTTGTGTGGTAACCTTTACTGAATTTTATAAGAAAGCCTAAATCGCGAGATTAGGCTTTTTTTTTGTTTACCGACAGTACCTAGACAAAATACATTTTTTTAGTTCATTAATCAGTTTTAGATTTTTCTCCAGATGTTCTTTTTGTAGTTCTAGCGCTTTGATTGCATCAATATCTTTCTGATGCTGCTCGAAGTCGTAAAGTAATTGATTGACTTTTTGGTCAAATTCAGTTTTGAATTTTTTAATTCTGATAAATGGAATAACGGACCCAATAAGGTGCTGATGCCAAAATTTCATTTGCCATAGGCTGTATGCTAGCCAGTAAATCATTTCGCCGTCTTCGTCGGATGAAAAAATGATCACATAACTATTGGTAAAAGGCTCTTTTTGGGGCTTGCCGCTGTTCATTCCTTTGTTGAGAATAAAGATTTGGTTTCCCTTGTAAATGGTTTCTTTCTGATGGGTTTTGATGATGAAGTTTGGCATGATTTCGGATTTTAGATTGTGTGTCTCGCTGCGCTCGGCACCCTTATATTTTTAAAAGAAAAAGAAAAAAAAGAAAGTCGTCTAAGAAGAGGAGGTTTCAAAAGGAGTCAAGTTTTTTTGAAAAAATACTACCCGACTATTGCAATGGAAACCGATGCTTATCGACGGAGAAAAAGAGTTGTACTGAAAATGTAAGGGTGGAGATTTTTTCAAAAACCCAGAGGGCTTGAACTTTACTTTTTGAAACCGTAACTTAAATTTGCTTTCTTTTTATTTATTTTTTTTTCTTGTTAGCACAAAATATCATTGGTAAGCATTGTTTTTTAGGAGAACGTTCTTATGGAAACGGCAATCAAACACCCCCAAGCACCGCAAGGAGCACAAAAAAGTGGTGTCCCGTTTTTCAGGGACAAGGAACTTTTATTTGCGTATGAGGAGCGAAGTTGGCGGTGTTGCGGCAATCGAATAGCCACCCTAGACGCGAGAGTTAAGTGGAGGAGACCCTGATTTTTATCAGGGTAAACGGAGCGAAACGTAGCGGATAGGAGCGTGAAACGGCGGGGAAAAAATAAAACACTCCCGACTTTTTTGGAGGGAAACCTTGATTTAGGGCAAAGTGAGGTTTTTCACCGAACGGAGCCAACCCCGATGGCTGTGCGAAGGAGCAACCGCTGAAAAAATAAGGGGCGACAGACATGATACTGCTGATTGCAGAGCAGCGTAGTTTACGAAGCGGAACGGAATGAAGTTGTATTGTGGCTGTAATAGCCCCGACGAACGCAGGAAGTGACCGTGTGGAGATGAGGAACGGAACGGCGCAAAAAAAATAGCTGTCTCGCCTTTTCTTTTAGCGGGACTGCTATATTTTTTTGTGATGTGTAGTGTCTGTGGAATGGAGGGAAACCAAGCTATTTATGATTAAGATAGATCCCCTAAATTACACGAAAATTTTTTGTGGAAATATGTGGTTGACCGACTGGAACTGCCGAACGGAACAAAGGGAACGACCGAAGGGAGACCGCTTGATTGCTCGTAATGCTTAACGGAAACGTTGTTGTGATATTATCCTCTTTTCGTGGTTTGGCACACCCTTTATGATTTGTGATTCCTTTCTACTTTCGTATTTTACTGTTGAGTAATTCTTCTATTTCTGCTGCAGTTACACCATAAATTTTAAGTAACTCCTTTGTTTTTCTGACTGTAAGTTTGAATTCTTTTTTTGCTTGATGAACCGCAAATTCTAAGCCATTAAAATCAATTTCTTCTGGAGTAAAACCTCTGTTTTCTAACTGTAACAGATGATAAACCGAATAGTTCATTGGTAACTTAATACTTCTTAAAATTCGATCTGACTCAAAAAAAGTGGATTTTGCTTTAAAGGAAGTGACCCCTATTTTAATGACATTATCCAATATAAAACAATCTATTATTAAATTGTTCCAAGTTTGAACAATGTTTTTGAAATAAAAGAAGCCTATTGTTGCTTTAGCAGTACTTTTTGTTTCACATTTGACCTCAATTCTTGATCCAGGAACAACCAATGTTAGTAGACCATCTGTGATTGTTAATTCAATGACTGTGCTTTGATCCCACTTGGATGCAGCTCCTAGCGTTTTAGCTATTTTTATTAACTCACTTTCTAATTTTGATTTTCTAATGGTAAAACTTGCCTGATTCATACTTTGAACGTTTAAATAAAAAATCTCCTTACTGATTTATAGAACTAAGATATACTAAAAAACAGACAAAATATTGTTATCCAAATTTAAAAAGTACTGTTATTCATCATCTATGACATCATCATTTTACGAGATAAATCAAATTAGCGAAATGACGCAACCGGCAGCATTGCGCTATGAATACATATGCAAGAAGGGATTTTTGACCAGTTGAATGAGATTATTAAATCAACTAATCTAGATACATTGTTATACGAAATGCTAGTTTTTTGGCTTTGCAACTGGGGCAGTAATTTCCTTCTTCATTAAAATATAGATCAAAATTATTGAATCTTTTATCATTATAATTATCGCCTTTTAATTCATCATTTGAATAAAATAGATATTTCCCAGAATCTTTATGATCAAAATGATTGATATTTTCGAATTCTAGAGTTTCCTTATTAATAGCAGGAACGGGGCAATTAGTTTTATAGCTAAATCTACCTCCTCCAACTCTAAATTCATTTTTAAAACCGCAGTTACGGCATAATGAAGCTACTATATTTCCCATTTTAGATTTACTTTTTTTTATAAAACTTTATTACACTTTTTGCACTACTTCATTAATTGAATCATCTTTTTTTAAGTCCAAAAACTTTCCATTTTTCACCATTGAATACAACTTTAGCATCTACACCACAATTACTATCAATTTTACTATTTTCAATAATTTCTTTTGGAACATAATAATCTCCAATAAAACCAAACGATGGGTTTAATTGTATCTCATCTTCTTGATCTAAATCTTCCCAGTCTAAAGTAGAGCCATATTGCTTAAATTTTAGTTTTAATAAACCAGAGATGTCTTTCCTTAAAGCAGTTGTTGTCTCTTCAGTTGTATTAACTTCAATAGCTTTAAATATTATCCTATTCTGTTTTTTGTCTAATTTATGAACTAGTCTGATTTGAATAAAATCGCCTTCAATAGGTTTCAATTCAGTTTCTTCAAATCTAACTATTCCATGAATTCTGTTATTCACAACGTAATGAAATAATTTTTTATCCTCATTTATACTATCGATTATAGCTAAGTGTGAAATGAAATTATTAATTACTTCCTCCTGATTAACTTTCGTTATTTCTTTTAAGTCAATTCTTATTTCTTCTCTAATTTTCTTTTGAAACTTTTTTGCCTTTATAAAATCGCCTTTAAATAAGCATAAATTTTGCATCGGAAAAAACACTTCTTTATTTTCACTTGAAATTGCATGCACTATGTTTTTTTCAACATTTATATAATCCACAACTGCAATAATATCTTCCAAACAACTCCATTTGGGTTTATCAGAAACCTCGGCAAGCAATGGGAAATATTCTTGTTTAAAATGGTGTAAATTATTTTTATCTTCTACTAATTTGTTGTGAATTTTAAACTTAATAACTTGACCAACATCAATACTTTTCAAAATTGGAAAACGACTTGCATTTATTGATAAACTTAAATTATTACCATCTGTAAAACTTAATTTTTCTTTGTTTTTATCGTTTTTCCATTTCTCAACAAAAACTAATTCAGACCACGAAATATCTTGATAAGCAAAATTTTCTGCAACTGTTATATATTCATTATATAATACTAGATTGTCTTTCTTTTGAGTTTGAATATCCTTAACAAATACAGTTAATTCATGGAATTTATCTGCAACATTTTTATTATTTGTAATTCTATATTCTTGGTATCTATTTAGCTCTACTAATGCTTCTTCTAACTTGTTTTTTTTAATTAATTTGTCTGCTAAATCCAATCGCGTACTACCTAAAAAGTTTTCGTCTTTTTGAAGCTTAATTGCTTTTGATAACATTCCAATTGATTTATCTATATCCTCATCTGAGAACAATAAAGCAAATTCATGCCATGCGTAAGCTTGATCACCCAATTCAAGAACTAATTCTTTATATATTTTAATTGCTTCCTCAGTAGTCTCGCTTTTAGCTAACAAAATAGCATACTCACGTTTCAACCAAATATCTTTTGGGAACTTTGTAATAGCAGTTTTATAAACACTAATGATTTTATCTAAATCACTATAATGTGTACCTACCTTGATTAATTCGAAAGCTTTTTTTAATGCCTTGGTTGCTAAAGAAGGATAAATTTTATCCTCTTTTTTAATTTCTTTCCAATCGCTTTCAATAAAATTTTCTGGATTCCAATTTTCAAAGAAATTTAAAAAACGCCATTCCTCATTTTCTTTCATTGAAAACATAGCTGAATTTAAAATTTTTGAATGGATCTCTGAACCAGTTTGGTTTTTAAAAAGTAAATTATACTCCTCAAATATTTTCCAAAGGTCTGCTTTTCTATTTTCTTTATCGGCACTGAACAAATTCCAATAATAAGGTTCACGGAGTAATTCTATAATTTTTACTGGTGTGAGATATGGGATTCTTTCAAATAAAATATTACAATCAATTTGAACTTTTTTATCAATGAATTCTCTAAATATTCTTGAAATTAAAGATGGATACGTCTTACCGTCATTATGACTTTCATATACATCTTCTCTTCTAAGATTTTTAGGACCCCAAAGTAAAAGAAAGTTATACAAGTTAAATTCGGAATGTTCTTTGGAGAAATGTAATGCAAAATTTAAAAAAACAGAATGAACCATCGAAGGTCTTCCGTTTTTTAAATTCATATAATCTCTCATTAACGAACGTATTTCAAAAGAACTAATATTATTTTCTTCTGCCTTTATATAACGGTAAATTACCCACCCATACGCTTCGTGATGAACATCTAGCAACTCTTTGTTAATAAACATTGCTTTCATTTTACTTAAAGCAAGTTTGTGATTACCATTTTTACTTAAATTTTCAGCTTCTTGAATTTTAGAATAATTTATATCTATTTTAGGTCTCAAAAAGGTAATTTGACCACTGATAATATCATCAACATCCGTAAAATTTATTGCTGTTAATTGATTAAAATATTTTTGAGCTTGATTAAGGCTGTTTTGTGTTAAAGATGCCTTACAAAGATCTATTAAAGGCCATGCTAATGCACTTTGAGTCCAACTGTCATGTGGGTCAATTTGATAAAGTTTTAAGGCCATATCGAGTGCTTCTTGGATTTTTCCTTCTCTTCTTAATTCATAAACTGTTCTACTATCCATTACATTAACCATGATTTTAATTTATTACATAAATCCACTTCACTCTTTTCTAAAACCACTATTTTATTAATGAATCCTTTGGTTTTTTCTTTTTCACTAGTTCCATACCAAACACGGAACTTAATTTTACTTTCATTGTTATTAGCAGAAAAAATGTCTTGATTGTTATGACTTTCTAACAATTTCAGTTGGTAATTGTTTTCTTTAAGAATTTTAGACCATTTTGAATAAATAACTTTTCTAAAATCATTTGGGATTTCTAATGAAAAATCTTCCTTAGGCAAATTTTTTACTACAAATAAGCTTGCAATTACTTCTTCAATAATTTCTTTTTCTTCATTTTCTAATTTATCAATTCTAACATTACTAACTGCATATTGATCTTTCTCACCTTTGTTATCAATATTAAAAAAACATTTCTTATCAATAGACTGTGGTATTGAATAAATCACTTTTGTTAAATAGTCTGATTTTTTTTGGACACTTTCTAAAATATACCCTTTAGGTTCAATCTGTTTTGTTAAAGTGCATATTGTTCCTATGACATTTTCATTATTTAAGTCTGCTACTTTGTTTGAGTAAATGTTTTTTGGAATGAAATTTTGAAATTTAAGATAACCTCTTTTCGTTTCCTTAACTTCATTAAATCCATTAGAAGAATCTTCAAATTCACAATTCATTAAAGGATTTATTTCTTGAGGATTAATTATTGAAACAAGGTTTTCCGTAGTGGCGATTGATGTATATAGCCATCTAAAATATTCTGCATTATTGATGCCTTTACTTTCTCCTTGATAGCTGTTTATTATTGTTTCATTGAATGATGAGCCCAATGCTTTATGTACTGTTAAAGCCCAACCATAGTTTAAAAATACTGCATTTACGAAAGGATCATTTTCCCTAATGTAAGCTAATAATCTTCTGTCATATTTAGCTTTACATTTTGCAAGTATTTCTTTTCGAACTTTATTATTTGTTTTAATTACAATTTTTTTATCCTTAGGTAAATTGTAATTTGTTGCTACAATAACTAAAGCCTCTTTTTCTTCATTAGATAATTCAATGTATGCTTTATCCTGTTTTAAAAGTTTAAATTCTGCACTATCAACAAATGGGTTTTCCCCTTTTTGTTCATTCAATTTTCTATTAACGAAAACTCTGAAAGCAATTTTTTCTTCTTTAGAAAGACCATCATTACTTATAAAATGATTTTCTAGCATCCAGACATCTGTTTCTGGTATGCCATTTAAGTTTAAACACTTTACATTAATTTTTATAAAATTTAGATTTATAGGTAAAACACTTTGATTTATTTTTATTGGAAAACTCAAAGACTGCTTTATTTCATTTAATGTAAAATACATACCATTGATGACTTTTTTAGGTTGATTAAAGCCAGTGTCATCAGGAATATTTACATTGTTGTTTGCTATCAATAAATCTCCTTTTGAAAACTTTGTACTGTTATTTAAACAATTATTTTTTATCCACAAATTCGTTTTTTTTGCATCCCTTTTAGAATACATTAAAATTGCCTCTTTAGGTTCTATTAGTTTTGGTTCACTAAACCATTTCTTTAATTTAATTTCAACTTCCTGTTTTGTTATGTGGTATAAATCTGAACTATTCCAGTTGTATTTTAATTCATTAAAAATAGTATCTTCAATACTTTTAGCAATATTATAAACTATATCGATTTTACCATCATAATCCGTTTGAATTTTAGTATCTCTATGATGATTTATAGTACCAGTAAATAATTCAGATAATGTTTCAATATTTAGAGCTGCATCTTCATTTTTGCCGAATGATAATGAATAAGGATCTCCGATACAAATTACTTTTCTATTACTTTTTTCAAGATTTAAAAATTTAAAAATATCCTCTAAAAGTCTTCCACTTCCAAAGCGTAGCAAATCTGACTGGTTAAGACTTCTATTTATTAAATGTGCTTCGTGAAGAATAATCAGAGCATTTTCATCTATATATTCATTTGTTTTTATTGGGATTATTTCAAGTAATTTGGAGTTTTCATTTTCACCATCTTTTTCTACTTCCTCTTCATCTGATTGACTTATACCACCATAAATTGTTTTATAGATACTATTTACTTCTGTTCTAGTTCTGTCTGTGATTTTTTTACAAATTCTAGCTGAATGTCCCCAAAGTTCTATTTGAGGAATTCCGAAATTAGTTGCTTCCGCAAGCAAATGCTTCATCCATGCATCGCGACTTTTTATATTCATAGATTCTAAAACAAAAACACCGCTTTTCTTGTCTTTTAAAAAGTTATTTAATTCTTTTTCAACATCTTTTTCAATTTCTTGAAAGGTATCAATTATTATTGATGGTTGAACTAAAGCCTTTCCGTCATCCCATTTTTCAGCAGGAAATATTTTTTTTAAAGTGTCTGCGATGTCTAAAGTAAATGCATTTTTACTGGCAAATTCGTATAGAGGAGCTGCAATATCATTTTCTTGTATAATCTTGTAATAAGGTAAACTTCGTGGAATATCATTTTTTAAATCTAAGGGGCCTGAAAACACATTTGCAATGCATACTCTTGATGGATCTATATAACTGTTTAAGAAAATATCGTGTTCAACAATTTCATAAAAGGCTTGGCGATATGCTTTTAATTGTCTGAATGGATTGTTAAAATGAGAACCTGCTTTAATTTCAATTCTACCCTTGTCGATATTATTTTCAATATTCCAAGGATCCTTTTGAAAGCCATCAACATTGTCTGGAAGAATAATTGTTCCTTTATAATCTTTAAAATCAATTAATATTATACCATGATTGTAGCATAATATTGCATCTGCTCTAAACCTATGGTAGTTATCATTGAATGGATTCCCAATAAGAATACCTTCCCAATTTCTTTGAGAAAATATGCTTTTTAATTCCAAAGCAAATCTCCTGAATTGTTCATTCTCGTGGGTATGTTCCGCTCTATTATGTAGTATTTCTAAACTCATTTGTTAACTGTTTAAAAATTAAATTTTTAGTAGCTTTTCTAATTTATTCCAATGTCTTTTTGTTTGAGACTCAATTTTATTTGGAAACTTTATTTGCTGTGCTTTTTTGGCATATGAAATGAAATTACCCCAATCAAAATGCTGTGATATTTCAAAATACGTTTTACTTGGATTCCAAATGTATTTATTCCTTCTATCGGCACCTTTGTATGAAAATCTTTTTAACAATCTTGATTTGAATAGTTCTCCAGTATATTTGTTTAGAGGTTTATTTGAAAAATATTTTCCTCTTTTAATAGTTCTCTTCATTTTGCGATAATATCCCGAAATACTTGCGGATTTTATTTTTGCATCGAAACCATCAAATTCTAACCCTAAATAGATAAAGTTTTTATTATAATTTATTCCATTAGGAAATTCTTGACCACATTTTAAAATTCTCGAATGTCTTTCAAAATGAAAGATTTGTGTTTTTTTATCTTGAATGGTCAAACAACTATTCTTTATGTTATCTGCGAATTCCTTTATTACATCCTCTTTTTTATCTAATGGACAAATCGCTACCATATCATCGGAATACCTTCGGTAAATCCCTCCAATACTCTCCAAATATCTATTTATTTCATAATCAAAATCAAGCATGTAAATATTTGCTAATACAGCACTTATTGGAGAGCCTTGCGGAATTCCAAAGTCTTTTGTCACAGTATTTCCAGAATCATCTTTTACGAATCTTTGTTTTTTAACTAAACTTTTCCTTTTTGCTAAATACTCGTCTTTTGTACAGAAAGCAATTGCATTTGATTTTTTTAGGTATTTGATTTTTGAAACTCTCTTTCTTGTTATTACAGGTTTACAATTTGCAAAAGCTTTTACAAAAATTTGATTTTGAAATTCTTGAAAAATATCTACCAAATCAATGTAACTGAATCTAGTGATGTTTCTAAATACATTGAAATGATCATCGGGTAAAGGTTCGATTGTTAAACCTAAAACTTTTTTCCATTTTTCACGTAACAATTTGTGATTAAGATTGTCAAAAAAGCCTTTTATATCAAAAGCTATAGCTACAAAATTATCTTTTGGATATTCATTTATTGATTTAAAAACATCTACAGCAAAGTCGATATTACATTTGTGTTTTTTTGCACCAACTTTTACTGGTATCTTTCTATAAGCAGTTACCACATCTGTTAAGTTTTTATGTGACAGAATTGTTTCGTATTCTTTTGTCAATAACTCAGCATAATAACTATACACTAAAGCATCTATATGCCCTGCATAGTATAATTCTCTTTCTTTAGGTTTAGCAGCTTTACGAAATGTTTTTTTACCATTTAGATTAGTGTAAAGTAGTTTTCCACATACTTCACAATATTCTCTGCGGAACTTTCTAACTTTACTTTTTTTATGGATAAGTGGATAAAAATTATGAGCTGCTACTTTTAGTGGATTTGTAACGTAGGGTTCTATCCATATATGACGGTCTTTAGCCAACAAAGGATTGTCTATGTGTGGATATCGTTTTAGTTTAAACCAATCCTTTTCCTTTTTTATTAATTTGTTGACAGCCATATTTTTTTATTAAAGTGAAAAAAGAGGAGGTCGACGACGAAGCATTGCTTTTACTTATTTTTTACAACAAGTGAAGAATACATGCGTTATTGATGCCTAAACATCGCTCCTTCAAGTCGGGTAATTATTATTATATATTTACAAATTAAATTAATGAAAATGAAATCATCAACTATTTATAAGTCTATAACGGCTATATTATCTCTGACTGAACTGTTATGTTCAGCGCTGGAGATAACAGTTCTGCTCAGAGATAATTGTTATCAATTCTCTTGCATAACTGGAATTCAGTCATCACAACAGCGTTTAATGTTGCGCTAGATTGCTCTATACCATAAAACGTATTCTCCGGCTCCTCCTCTAATTTACTATTTCATATTTTTTATAATTTATAATTTAACCTATCTCAATCCAGCTGAATTATTTATTCCCTTCTGGATTGAATCTATTAAACCTTCAAAAATCATTGCCGTAAAATCTTCTTTGTATTAGATTTTATTTCTTTACCTTGTTAGTATTATGATCATAGCATTATAACCATTATTAACCAACCATGCTTCTATATTATATCAAATGTCTAACCTTGATTTTTTTATATTTTTTGCCAAAGCCCATTAAGATCGCATCATTATTTTTGATGATTAGTTCCCCTTTTTGAAGTCCTGCTATTGCTTGTTTAATATCGTTTAATTCATTGCCTGATACACCGTACATATCTTTCAGTACGCCATCGTTTATGGATTGCTGCTTCATGATTAAAGGGTATTGTGCATTAGCATAGAAATCAAAATATTTGCTCTTGTATGCATCCATATTTTGAGTTGCCAGAATGATACTCATTCCTTTGTTACGTCCTACAGCAATCAAATCACGAAGTGGTTTATTGTCAAAGCCTAACATATAATGTGCTTCATCAATAATCGTGAAATGTCTTAGTTCTACTTTTTCTTTATCATTGGCTTGTACCGGTAAGTTTTCGTAGATTGAGTTCAGTTTGGAAACAATAAAATAAACTATGGCTTTTCCTAATGGACCATCGTTTGGAAATTTGTCCATCTTAACAATAAAACTATTTCCAATCAAATCGATTCGATCTTCATTTGAAAATAGATTAGAGCGTTCTAATTGACTTAATACTGATTTTACACTATCTACTCTATCTTTTTCATTTTGAGGCTGTAAGTCAGTATAATGATCAATTATGATGGTGAAATTTATTGGTTTACCCTTCGTTTCTTTATATGCGTTTATAATTGCTTCTGATAGGCGATTACTCATGTTTGCACTAATCTTTGCACTATCGATTGCTAAAAGGGCATTAGCCAATGCGGTAGAATACATGTTGATTTCATTTTGTGTCTTACCCACAAAATCTTTAAACGGAGTAAATGGTAATGGCTCTACCATTGGATCTAAAATAGCGGTACGATCTAACTCAAAATGTTGCAACCAATCATTATTCGCTATATCTGAAAACTCTCCTTTGTAATCGAAGAAAAGGAAATTTACGGGATAGTTACTTTCTATTGAAAGGGAACGCATCTCGTTCATTAAAACGGCCAATAGATTTGATTTTCCTGAACCAGTAGTACCCGCAATCAATATTTGAGTATTGGTAACGTTCTTACTATTCATATCTAAGTAGGCACTTATATCTCCATCATAACTACCAATATTTAAGTTTAGCAACGGTATTTGACCTGCTTTGATGGATGCTGTAGTACTGACTTTTAACCAATCGTGTAATGTTTCGCCTTTCATCAGTAAATCATAACCTCTGAATATCTCAGCGTTTACAACTTTACTTTTTGTTATATTGTCTTCCCAATTGATGTCTAAATCGTGGTAACGTAACTTAATCATCGAGGACAAAATGCCATTTAAATTATGTACCGTAAATAGTGTTGGGTGAATACTATTAGACGACATTTGAATATTGAGGAGTTCCTTGTTTCTTTTCTCGGTATCTGACAACCCAGCAATTAAACAAATACGCATCAGTTTTGCATTACCTTTTGGAGTAACGTTTTTATGATTGTCTGTGTACTGTTTTAAATTGATGTGTTTTTCCAATCGCTCGCGCAAATCATTCATTTTTGAATTTAATGCCTCTGCTTGTCTTAAACCTGTTTCTATTGCTGCCATAACCGCTTAATTATATTTTTCAAAATACCCTTCGACAACATGTGTCAATTGGTTTTCTTTGTCTCTAACGAGTGTATATTTCTTTGAAATGAAGTTCTCAATTTTAGCCAAATCAATCGATTTTCTAATTTCACTATCGGTGCTTAATAAAATGGTTTGATGTGAAAGTTTTGGAAAATAATTTTCTAATAGTGAAGCCCTGCTGTTTTCATCTAGATAACCGAAAACGGTGTCTATCATTACTGGTGGATTGTAATCACCAAAATAATGCAATGATTTTAGTAATACTTGAATGATTATTTGTTTTGACGCAGCATTTAATTCGTCTAGATATATTTCGTTTCCTGCTTTGTGGTATATTTTAAAGGATAGATTACTTAAATCCTCTGAAAGAACTACGCGATCTATTTGGTCTTTATACACGACTAAGGTTGTATTCAAATCATTTTTCATTTCCTCTTCAATACGTGCTTTTTTGTTTATCAACAAAGCATTTGAAATTTTAGAAAATAAAGGGCCTAATTTTTTAAGTGCTTCCAGTTTAGGATTGGGTTCTTCCTCGTCAGACAAATCAAACCTTTTAATTTTAGCATCTAGTTTGTCGCTTTCAATTTTATAATTATGAAGAGCGTCTTTGTAGTCTTTAATTTTTAGTTCATTGGCTTCAAAGCTTTGTATTATATCTTCACTGCCACCAATATCGTTTTTTCTTAAATCTAGCAGCTGAATTCTTAAATTAGGCAAGGTGGCCAATTCCTTTTCTAGACTGCTTTTTTGTTGTTCTAGGGTAGTGTACTGGTTAATACTTGACCAACCCAATAACTGTTCAAAATAAGTGACATCTTTTTTATCAATGAAGTCGTATTCTGTTTTCTTATTGTTCTGGCTTGATTTTGTTAAGATGAATTTTGCAAGTGCAGTTTTTTGTTCTTTAGATAATTCCCCTAAGATTAAATGATGTTCTTTTAGGAATTCCAATACTCTGTCCGTCAATTTATTGATTTGTTCAGGGTCTATAAAATCACTGCTGATTTGTTGTCCTTTTTCTGAAAGGATTAGTTCTATTTCGTATTGAACAATGGTAACCAACTTTGGAATAAAAACCTGAATCTCAATATCATTTAGAAATTTTTCTGATTGCTCGATGAAGAGTGATTCTTTATTTAAAATATCTTCAATCTTTCTATCAACGATTAGGATTTGTTCTTTGATATCTGCTTGTAGATTTTTACCTTCTTTGGCACTTTCATAAAATTCCTTTTGAGAAATAGAGTAATTTAATGCTCTTTCATTTAGTGTTGCTGTAGATTCGATTAATTCCTGGTACTTCTTTTGCTCCTCTATCAGGTTTTTGTACTGTGTTCTTTCTTCCCCAATTTCTATGCTTTGCGCAATGTATTCTTGCGTAAGGGTATGAGTGGCATTTCCTAACTGGATGTATTTATTGAAACCCATTACATTTTCAATATTTTCTTTAATAACACGGTTTAGGTACTCGTCTTTCAACAAATTACCTGCTTCCATTGCATCAAAAAGGAAATATTTACTTAATTCTTGTGGCAGATTGGCTTTGATTATTTTATTTACTTCGGCTTCTTTTTTTACTCTTTCGGCGTGAGGCGTTGCGGTGCCATAATTAAAAATGTCCCCGTTAAGATTAAGCATTACGGCTTCTACTGGATTATTTTGAGCATTGATAGTATATAACCTTTTAATTATATATTTGTAATCAGTGTGTAATACTTTACCCGTAAAATGAATTTCTAATTCAATCTTGTTGCTACTATTACTGGAGGTTTTAGCTCTTTCACCAGCATTTTGTAATTTATTGAAGTGTTGTTCGTCTTTGACTTTTAGCCCATACAAAGCACTGTAAATAGCTTGAAACAAAGTAGTTTTTCCGCCACCGTTTTCTCCACCAATTAAGATTATAGGCTGCTCTTCATTAACAGTCAAGTCTAAATCTAGTTCCTGATAGGTTTTAAAGTTTTTGGCAATTATTTTGGTTATGAGCATAGTACTTATATTTTGTTTAAAGCCTTTTCGATAATTTTTTCAATCTTTTTGCTATCAATATCTTCATTATTGATCTTTAGATTGTGGAACTCTTTTAGTATGTTTTCTTGCATCCATTCAAAATCCAAACCTTGTTCTTCACAAAGATTTTTGATAATTTCCATATCGTCTTTACGAATACCAAAATGAATAAAAGTGGTGTCTAAGCCTTTATTTATCATAACTTTTACTTGTTATTGAGTTTTTTTATTTCCCGATCTAAATCAGAAATGTATTTTTTATCCTGTTCTACTCTGAACTGTTCGTATTCTGAATGTGCTTTCTCTACTGCTTGTTCGTGCGAAATATTTCCTGCATTTGGTAGTACTTCTAAGTCGTTACTTTCTAAAAACTTATTGGTTCGTTCTAACCAATCTTTCATATTCATTAATTGGTTTCTACGTGCTTGAAACTCTGCCAAATCTAAATAGGCACTGACCAATAAATTCAAATCGCCAATTTCATTTTCCTGCAAATAGTTCTTTGCAATGGTCACATCGCTTTTTAAGACCTTGCCTTCTGGTGCTTTTTTCCAAGAGGTTAAACCCATAAAATCTTTGGTTTTATCGGCACGAGTGTAGACAATTTCGGCAGCTGTTTTCCCGGTTATAGCAAAATGCAGTTTGTTTTGGACCATTTTGTAAAACAGCTTTGTTTCTTCCGCTTCTTTGTTGTAATCAGCGCTGCATTGTTCAAAAATATCACCTAGTTTTTGGTATAACCGTCGTTCGCTTGAGCGAATTTCTCTAATACGCTCCAGTAATTCATCAAAATAATCTTTACCAAATGGTTTTCCGTTTTTGAGCATTTCGTCATTCAAGACAAAACCTTTGATAATGTATTCTTTAAGCGTTTGTGTAGCCCAAATACGGAATTGTGTGGCTTGTTTTGAATTTACTCTGTAGCCAACCGCTATTATAGCATCTAGATTGTAAAAAGAAGTAGTATAGTTTTTACCGTCTGATGCAGTTGTTTCCATTTTGGAAACAACTGCATTTTCGATGAGTTCTCCCGACTCAAAAATATTTTTCAAATGCTTACTTATGGCAGGCACTGCTACACCAAAAAGCTGCGCTATTAGCTTTTGGGTAAGCCAAAAATTATCCTCAAAATAAGTTACATCTATTACTACATTGCTATCTTGACTTTGATAAAAAATAATTTTGTTTACCATGGTGTATGCTTAAAGTGCAATCGGGTTAAACATATCCATACCCTTAGTGTCTTTTGTATTACTGATCGTATTATTCCAATACCACCAAGTAGATGTCGTACCGTTTACTTTTTCAATTAAAATCCCTCCAATAGTTTTTAATCCTTTGCTATTTCTAACTGCAATAAACTCTATTAAAGCATTGTGTTTTAAATGTGCATTTGCTGGGTCACTTCCGGCTGTTTTAGTGTCGAATAAATAAGTAATATTAGTTTTACTCAGTATGACAAAATCAACATAAAAAAGACTTTGTTTGCCCAAATAATCGATGTACGGAACTGCAAAATGCTCTTTGGCTTTTTCCCCATTTTTATACCACCATTCTAAATGTGCTGCATTATCTTCTAAAAACTCTGCAAACTTAACTTCGGGTTTTGATGCCCTATTGTATTCATAAAAAGGTTCTAAAGCGTGGATTTTTACTTCCTCTTTTTCCTCGTATAATTCATTGTAAATTCGTTCAATTGGAACTTCCCATTGGTAATTTTGAACATCTTTTGTAGCATTATTTGCTTTCTGCTCTTGCATTTCCTGATAGCGCTCTTTAGCCTTTTCTATTAACTCAATAAAAACAGGCTGGTTTTGGTCGTACAACATTATTTTAATAGCATCGTATTCAATAATTCCAAAATAGTCTTCAAAGAAATATTTCATAGCTCCTTCTAAAACTGGCGTACTATCTACAGCTGCATAAGGTGCTATTAAACCTCTACAAAAATCTTTGAATAATCTTGCCATTTCACTTGGCGTTTTTGCAAAACGAGCCGTTTCGGTTACCAATTTCGTTTGCTCTTCTCCAGTCAATAATACATTCTCTGGAATAACAATTTCAATAGTATTTATATCTGTATTTATGAAGCGTTTTTTAAGAAGTTCTTTATTGGTTTCAAAAAAATGGTCTGAACCCATTTCTCTTTTTAATTCCCAATTCAGTTCGGCAATTTCATATAACGCTTTTCTGAATTTTGCACCTAAACGATTACGAACTATTCGGGTATTGATATAAGTAGAATTCAATTGAACAGGAATATAGTTTTCTATTCTTCGTGCTTTATTCGTTGTAATATAACTCATATCGTCTTTAACAATTTCGATTTGATTTTTACTTAAATTGGTAAAAACATATCCTTGATTTAGCAACGGATTTGGATAATGTTTTTGTTCGGGCATACGTAAAATTCTACCTACGGTTTGAATGGTGAACGTGGTGCTTTTTAATTCTCTAAAAATCAATAAAACTCCTGCTCGAGGACAATCCCAACCTAATGCAATGGCTTGTTTGAAGAGTAAAACCTCGACCATATTATTTGGCTTTTCAATATCTTCTACATTGTCTTTTCTACCTGATAACCAAACTGCTAATTTATTATTACTGACTGTAATGTTATATTTTACTTCCAAATTCTGTAAAACCACATCAATATACTTTTGATCATCTACTGTGTTATTATCACTGGTATCGTTGGGTAGTTGTATTAACAATAACGGATTGATTTTTACACCTAAACTTTCATACGCTTGGCATAATTCCTCTCTTTTTGTTAGAGCTTGATGTAATAAAATTTCTTCTAAAGAACGACCTTCTTGCTTTACTAGATCTAAAGCAGGATTTAAAATAATCCCTTCTTTGATCATTTCTTCAGCAATAACATCCTGACGTTCTACCAATGTTCTGTAATCGCTATTGGTTGTTGGTGTTGCCGAAACTCTAATTTCTACTTTCGGATAAATTTTTTGCAATACTTCATTAGCTCGTTTTGCTGTTTTAGTATTAGCAAACATATGTTCTTCATCAATAATAACAATGATTTCAGTATCGTTTAGTTTGGCTTTGTTAATGAAACTGTATAGATTTTTATTAGTTTCATTTTCTCTAATCATGGTGTTTTTCTCTTTGTTGATGCTTTCCCAATTGACAAACAACACCTCGTTTGGTTGTAATTCATTATCTGAAACATCTTCAAAGAAAATAGGCTTTATAGAACGCATTTCGGCAAAATACCCTTTTAGAGCATTGTAACTCTGAATGTATAATTTGTTTGGTGCTATCCAAATAAACGCTGCTTTTCGTTTTTCTAATTCGTAACGTTCTGGTAACTCCTCGCAAAACTTGTTTAACAACGAAGCCATCATCACAGTTTTACCTGAACCTGTAGGTGCTTTGAAAATTAAATTCTGTCTGCTTCCTGATTTTTTTAACAGTTTACATAAATTAGTGGAAAGATCGTTAACCGCTTCGTCTTGGTATTTTTTTAAATGTATCATGCTAAATTTATACGGTTTCTTGATTAAATAAATATCCTTCTTCGTCTATTGCATCTTCTTCTAAATCTGGAACAGTAGTCCGTTTCTTGTTTGGCAACACATTTTGATAGGCTTTATATATTGCATCAGGTAAAGCACAGAGTGTGATAAGTGCTAAAACTTCCTCAAAATCCTCCGTATAGGGATATTGGCCATTACTGAATACATATACTTTAACAGGATTGTCGTTTTTCTTTTCGTCAAAGAGCTTTTTAATGATTTCAAAGCTATCTTCGATCTTCATATCCTCATAAATAATGATAAACTGTGATTTTTGTCCAGAGAAGGCGCGGTACCATTTCACTTTACTATGCAATTCATGGTAACAATCTTCTTTAATACATAATAGTTCTGTGGCCAGTTTTGCAAGTTCTTTTTTGTTCTTCATGGATTGATCCCGACTAACATATTCACTTTTAAAATACCTCAAATTATTGTTTTTTAAACCTTCAACTGCAGCACCTTTAGCATTGTTATAGCCTTCAATCACTCTTTTATTACGTTCATAGGTCACTTCTTCACAAATATTATTTTCATTGTTGGTTACTAAAATACATTGACGATTTCCACCGTCTTCTGCATTGAGTGCCATTGTAGAATGTAATGATGTTCCTGTACCAGCAAAAAAATCTAGAATTATTGGACTTTCATTTTTTGAATAGAAAGTTAAAGTATTAATCAAATATGAAATTAAAGTAGAAGGTTTTGGATAGGTCATTACACCTTCTGCATTAAATATATTAATTAACTCTTGATATGCATCTTCATTTGTGCCAACACCAATTTCAGGATTTATTAAAGAAGATGGTCTTTTAATTTTATCACTCTGATTGTGCCTTAAAGTATTAAAACCAAATTTGGAAGAAAGGGATATCGCACTACCCAGTTTAATTTCTTCATTTAATTTTTTTTGAACCCAAACGAAAGAGGCCTCAACAGTAATGCTTTCCAAAATTATACCTTCCTCGATATTGAAATCATTTTTAATTTTTATTGATGAAGTACCGTTTCCATATTTACCAGCTAAATATTTACCGTTTTTTAAAGTAGTTTGTAAAAAATTTTCTGGAAAAACTAAATTTTTAAGTGAATTAGTTCTTTTAACTAATGGTTGCCATTTATCAGCATATGCTTCTTCACCATATAATTCAATGTTTTTTATTGATTTTGAATAACACAAAACATACTCTGTCATACTTCTCAAAGTCTTAGAAAGATGACTTCCCTTCTTCTTTTTTACCCATATAAAAGTGCCTACAAAATTATTTTCAATAAAGATTTCGTCACATAATAATTTCAATTGAGATTGTTCATTATCATCAATACTTATATAAACAATACCATTTTCATGTAATAATTTTTTAGCAATTTTTAACCTCTTATACATAAAGGAGAGCCATTTACTATGGCGAAAGCTGTCTTCTTTATCTACAAAGGTATCGTTGTATTTAAAATCTTTATTACCAGTATTATAAGGTGGATCAATATAAATCACATCTATTTTGCCTTCGTGTGTAAACGTCAGAGCAGTTAATGCATGCAGGTTGTCGCCTTCAATTAAAATATGGTTTGGATGTTCCTCACCATTAATGATGGCTTTTTCTTTTACTTCTTTCAATACAGGAAGATTTTCTCGTAATTGTTCCTCCACATCTTCGGGTTTGTCTTCCCAAACTAAGCCGTATTTCTTTTTGGTGTTTACCAAATTAATTAAATAGGCACGCTCGTCTTGAGTTACGCCCTCTAGTTTTTTTATTTTTGAGATAAGTTCTTGTTTGTTCATATTTGAATTAGTTTGCAACTATTTTATTTTCTTTGCCATTTCATATTCTTTTTTAAAATCCAAACCAAGATGTTGCACTTGTTCTGGCATGGCTAAAGTCCAAGAAACATAATAGTAGGCAAGGATTTGATTACCTGAAAAGCGTTTGCCGGTTATGCTGGAAATGATGTAGTCTTTTTTATTGGGATCAATACCCATTGTGCCTAACATGGCAATTTCAAGCGCTGTTTGTTTTATATCTTCTGCTGCTTTGTCTTTGAAGTACTTTAGGGCATCAACCATAAACATGACAATAGCCATGTTGGTTCCAATTTCTTCTTGATGTTTTTGGAATTTTTCCATTTCCCTTTTTTGCAAAGGATCTTCCACTTCCTCTAAACCAAAAGGATCTTGTTGCAGCTTTGTTAGGAAATCATCGATGTTATTTTTAGTCTCGAATTTAGTTTCGCTTTCTAACTCGAAGAAAGAGTCTAAATTGAGTTCTTTTCCCCAATGTTTTACTAGTTCGAACTCTTGTCCAGGTTTGCGATCGTCTTTGATTTCTGAAAATTCGTTGAAAAAAGATTGGGCTTGTTTTAATTCGGCTGTTGAAGCTTTGAATTCCGGAATTAAATCAATCCCAAATAATGCTTTGAATTGCATGGCGTTTACCAAGCTATATGTTTTAGTTTTTGAAACTATATTTTGCGGGGCTAAATCTAAAACTCTTTCATCCGTTACGGACTTAATTGCTTCTTGAAGCAAGTTAAAAAGGGATAGGAATTGGTACGATCTTAATTCTGCATATTCTTTGTACAGGAAGTCCTCAATGAACACATCAATTGGTGTGTTGTAGGTTTGAAGATTTAATCCATTAAAGATTCCATCCGTAAATTTAGTAACCATTGTTTCTTCTACTCCCATGCTTTTCAGTTTTTGAATAGCTGGTTGTATGGTTTGGAGGAAATCCTGTTTGTTTTTTTGAGTAGATAAGAATACTTGGTTCAGATTTTCTTTACGTGCCTGGATTACAAAATCTAAATGGACCAATTCGTGCATTACTAGATGTTCTACTGCAGGATAGGTCGATTTGTATTTAACGATATGTTTGTCGCGATTGTGTCTTTCCGCAAATTCTATTTTGGCAGCCGTTTGGATTTCGTCGTCTTTGAAAATGTCAATTTCAATTCCGCCCTGAGCTTCTAATTGGCTTCTGTAGGTTTTAAATAGTTTTTTACCATCGGAATCGCTTGCAATTTTATTGGCCAAGGAAAAGGCTTGTTTTAATGCGTTTTGGTAAAGTGCCTCTTCGTTAGTTGACTGTTTTATAGCTTGAATCGTACTATAAAAAGCAGATTGTAAATCATTTTCCTTTTCTGCAATCAGTGAAAGAATAAAAGAGGTATTTGGATAATTGTCTTTTAACTTGATTGCTTCGTAAGCATATTTTTTAGCGTCTTCTAGTTTGTTTTCCTGTAAGAGGAGGTAAGCAATGTTAGCTAAAGTGATGTGATCAGCTTTATTAGCCAATATCGCTTGGTCGTAATACTTCAAAGCTGTAGTAACATCGTTTTTGTGTCTGGCAAAAATGTTCCCCATCATCATTAGAGCCCAACCGTTAGTTGAATTCCAACGTAGTGCATCGATTAAAGCATTTATGGCTTCGTCCTGGTCACCTTGCTCGGAAAGTATTTGTCCCAGAATTCTATGAAACTCTGAATTAGTAGGGTTTTTATCGATTAATTTTTCGAGGATTGCTCTTGCTTCGTCAAATTTTCCTTTGTCGCACAAGGCAACGGTTTTGTTGTAATCAGCGTCTTGGGTTATAATAGTTTCGGTATCGACATCAATTATAACTAAATCTTCCTGCAAAGTAACCGTTGGTATAAAAGGACCATAAGAGTACTGTTTTTTAATTGCATCAGTTATTACATCCTTGTTATCAGGAGTTAAATCTGGAAATAGTGTAAAAAAGAAATCGTTTATTTTATGAATAATTTGCATTTATATGGTACTAATATGAGAAAGTAAATCTATAAATTTTTAAACTTATAACCTATTCAATTAATGAACAGCTTACCTCAGTGTTTTTAAATTCCTAATCCACTTTTAAGCGAGAAATACAAAAATAAATATTCTGATTTGTTTTACTTTACGGTTTACCACATTTTGATGGAATTGGTAGCGTTTTTACGATCCATTGATTCATTCGTTTTGTAATGGATTGGTACGTTTTGGTTCATAAAATGTAAAATAACAGCGATTTTATTGCATTAACAATACCCACTTTTAGTGATATTCAATCTATTTTAAAAGAATCAAGATAGTATTGTAATTCATGTAGTTTAATCCCGTTTTGCGCTATATCTGGAAGCTGTGCCAGTTGGACAAAATTACTATTTTGGGATAATGATCCTTGTGTCATTTGGTTTTGTAAAATTATGTAAATGACTTGGGAAAGTGTTTTTGTATTACAAAGTAAAATGTAGTTTTTTAGAGAAATATAGATTTCAAACTTATGCGTTTCGTGGTCATGATCTAATGCTATAAAATTCAGATTTTTTGCTTTTAAAGTGTTCTCGCGAATTATGTATGGTTTTTCCAGTTCTTCAATAACTTTATTGATTTTCTCAGTTGGCATCAGGAACGCCGTGAATTTCCAGGTTCTCAGTCTTGGTGCATTGTCGATTAAAAGGGTGACTTGTTGGAAATAATCGGAACTTCCATTGGCTGTGACAATGAATTCTGTTTTGCTATTTTCTTTTTTTGGAAAGACAATTATAAAATCTATTTCCCTGCAGTAGTAGCTGATATTTTTGCCTAACCAAAATAGAATTTCCTTTTGTTTTTCAGGAGATTCATTGCAACTATTTTTGATTCTTTGATTGTTGTCTTGGAACCAGTTCCAGAAGGTGTTGATTTTTTTCATTGTGTGAAAAGGTTATTTGGTTACTCGTTTAGGGTTTAAAGTTCGTTTGTTACGGTCTTTGGACTCCGCTTGAGATGACAGAGAGGTTGGTTGCTATTATCGTTTGTCTTTGGTGGTTTTGTCAAAAGGGATTAAGTTCAGCATGTTTCTCAAGCGAGACCGGACTCGATTACCGTAGGCGGTTTCTATTTCGGATGCGGAGAGGTTTGTGGTGATGTGGGTGTAGATTTTCTTGGATATAAAAATGTCGTACCTGGAGAGAATAATCTCTGCCATGACATTACATTCGTTTCCGAAGTATTTGAGGTTCTTTTCGGTGCCTAAATCATCGAAACAGTAGTTTTTATGTTCGGCATGGGTGTTGTGGCCATGGCTGTAGCGCTGAATTACTTCATATCCATCTTTGATGAACTCAAAACTAATGTCCCGGCTCGTTTTCATGAAGAACTTTTTATTTGGTTGAGGTACGTAGCGCATTAATGCCATCAAAGAAGTTTTACCGCAGCCTACTGGGCCAGAAAGAAGAATTCCTTTGCTGAGGTCGATTTCAAACTTAGCTGCAGTACATTGATCATCTAGAAAATAACAAATCAGTTTTGTGATGTTTGTCGTGTCTTGTTCTAGGAATTGAAATTTGTCTCCAAAATCCTTTTTGCCTTTTTTTTCTAACCAAGCAATAATTTCTGGATAATTGTATTTTGATGTCATAGTGTGGGGTGAGAGGTTAGAGATTGGCAGTGAGAGGTGTCTTTCGAATCGTAGAGAACCTGAAACAAGTTCAGGTTAAAGTGGTTCCCCGTAGTTTTTATCCGCAGCTGCGTGGAGATTATACGCTCTCGTTTGCTCTTTTACTGGGATGTTTTGTGGCGTTTTTACATTAAATTTATTAGTGTTCATCATCCAATTTCGTGCAGCTGCTTTCCAATCTTTCATTTTTGTTTTTCCACCAATCAGCCATCCGTTGCTGGAGTAATAATTAAAAAATCGCTCTGCTTCAAACTCGGAATATTCTTGAAACTTGAAATACTCTTTTGTCAATTCCAATGTTGGGTTTTCGTCCCTCGACGCCGCTCGGGATGACACGTTCGAAGTGACAGCTTTAACCTTTTCTTTTTTGGCGGAACTTTTTTCTTTTCTCTTATTTTTTTCTGGATTTTCTAAAATTAAATTATCATCTAAAATTTCAAACTCGGGTGTTCTCTCTATATTGTTTTTATTGTTTTTATATGTTTTTTTATTCTCTATATAGAGCTGACCATTAACCTGTTCAGTTGCCTGACCAATAGGCTGTTCATTTTTTGAACTAGTACGGTCATTTTTTGAACGGGTTGATTCATTTTTTGAACAGGTCAGCTCATTATCATCGGATTTTGATTTGTATCCCTCTGAGAAATTGTGGACTGTAATAGAAGTACCGGAATACGGATTGAAAGAGGGGTTGTAATCTAAATAACCCAATCTTTGTAAGTCTTTGATGCATTTATGATAGGTGGCATTAGAAGCAATTTTACTTCCTTTCATCATTTCGTCTCGAGTAATAGTTATTGGATTCTTGAACCGGTTCACATTCCAACATTGAAAAATAGTAATGTATAAACTGATGTGCGTTGGATTAAGTGTGTTTTCAAGCGCTATTCGATTAAAGAAACCTGTAAGGTGTTTGATGTAGTTCATAACTTGGTTCTTTTATTTGTTTTTTTGAAATTTTAATGGTTAATTGATTTCGAGCAATTTTTGGATATCGGTATAATTGTAATAAATAATACTTCCAATTTTGGTGTAGTTTAATGTTCCGTTGACGCGCAGGTTTTGTAGTGTGCCAGGGGAGATCTTGAGTAGTTTCTTAACTTCAGAAGATTTGAGCCATTTTTTGGGTTCCGGATTGTGATTGATGATTTCCTTAATTTCCGCTATAAGGTTGTTTTTGAATTCTACTAAATCACCTTTAGTAATAAGCTGATGGGTAAATAGGGTAGGGTTTTCTGTTGTCATACTGTTGTTTTTTAATACGTTATGATGCAAAAGAAGTGAAGTTGAAATGAAAAAACACCCAAGTTGGGTGTACCTTGGGTGTTTTTTTTAATCAAAAGATAGTAAAGTCTATTATTTCCAGTCTTGTTCGTCGAAGCGTTTGTTGAGATTTTCGCTTAAAGTATCTAAGAATTTAGTTTTGTTTATTTTACGATTTTTAATTTCATTGAATACCCTGTAAATATCTCCCAATTCTATATCAAAGACTTTTTCCAAGTATTTTGCTATTTCTACAATACCTACTTTTCCATGATTGAATGCTTTTTGGGTATGTAATGCATAAACTGTTTCAATTAAAGCCGTTTTACTCTCTGTCCATTTTAAAGTTTTAAAGTCTACTACTGGTACCATATACGGAGATATGTTCTCGTTTAAGTTTCGAATTTTATTTTCAATGTATTTTTGAAAAATTTCATTAGCCAGAATGCTAGCTACTTTATAGTCATGAGTTGTTGAAAAGCGATGATCTAATTCGTGGTAAAATGTCTCTAAATTATAATTGATTTCAGCATTATTTCGAATAAAAATTTTACTATCAATGAACTCGCCTCCTAATCGATAATAATTATAAAATTCTATATTTTCAGTAAAATTGATATTGAGTTTGTTTAACTCAGAATCCAAATACTCACGCTGAATTCTTTTGCTGCCAAGCGGTTTTCGAGTTTCCAGTTTTCTAACTTTCTTGAAGTATATTAATTTTGAAGTGAATTTTGGTTTTATGATTTTAAAAAAGTGAATTTCATCTTTTTCATTTTCAAATTCATTTTCTAAAACGAAACTTTTAAGAATTTTAAAATGCTTTACAATCGTTTCTATGGATTTCTCGCACATAATGATTGGATTGTCATAATCAAAAAAAATAGTGTTTAATTCTTCTTCTAGTTCACTGAGAACTTTACGACTGAATTTTAGCATATAATAATTTAGGTTTGATGGTTGTTATTGATTAATTGAATGAAAAATCATCTAAATTATATGAATAGTTTTTATAATAATTTAATAAAATGTGTAACTACAGGTATGTGATTTATCTTCAGTAGTTTAAGTATTAATTTTTTTTAAGCTGTTCGAGTGCTAGTGTGTTGAGCTTTTCAAGTAGTATTTCCATGTCTTTACTTACTTTTTTGTCTAAAATTTTTGCGTAATGCCGGGTGGTAAGTAAGTTTTTATATCATTATGATCGGTATGGGGACTTCACATAATTCGCGAGGCTCTCGGTACACGATAACCATTTGATTCTTCGTCAAAACTCTAAACAGTTGGGTTAATTGCAGTTCGTAAAAAACCTTTTTTTAGTATTTTAAAAAGGATGGTCTAATGGGGTCAATAAAAATTAATCCCGAATTGACAAGTAATCCTCCCGAATTGACAAGTTTACAATAAATGAATGATGTAACATTGTACATGGTTTTTACCAGTTTTTTCAGCTTGAAATTATGTAGAGGCAGCTTCTGGCCAAATTGTACTTAAAAATTAGTAGTACTGATATTTTGTTTGGCTTTATTTAGAATTTACAACAGTTTAATTAATGATATTATGCAGCAAGAAATACATCACGAAAAAAATCAAGAACGTATGAACACTATCTGTCAAATGTTTCTAAAAATGGGAGAAGGAAATTTTGCCTATCGGATAGCTAGAACTGGGAATAATGATAAACTGGAGTCTGTAGCAATTCTAGTAAATTTGTTGGCTAAAAAAATGGAGGAATCTGTTTCTCAGTTGGATTACATTTATCCCTTACCGAGCCACTCGTTAGTTGCGCAAGGTGTGTTTCGTGTAAGTAGTAAATTTGAAATAAACAATATTAGTGCTGCAGTAACTACTGTGACGGGCTACAATGCTGACCAACTCATAGGAAAAGATTTTGCAGAAATACTTGTGAAAGAATCCTTGCCCTTATTGGAGAAGGTAAAAACTGAAATTATAGCGAATAAGTCTTATAATAACATTGTCTCATTGGAATTTATAACTATCGATAAATTATCTATTTTAGTTAGCTGTATTTTTTCAAAATTATCGAAAAGTCAAGACATAGTTATTACTTTGTTTTCCCCTGTAAACGATAATGTAATGGGAAAGAAATCTTAGAGAAGGAGCTATATAGTGAAAGGTTTATTTAAAATCCAATTGTTAGAATAAATTGTGATTATAAGTTAGTAGCTTTTACTACAAACATAGTTTTTCATGACAAAAAAAAGAGACCGTAAAGTCTCTTTGCATTATTTGTGGTATTTATTTATCTTTAAGTAACTTTTCTAAATAAATTATTTTTTCTTTTTCAGCTGACAATAGACGTTCATAAAGTTCAAGAATTTTATCCAGTGGATTAATTGAACATAAATAATTATTGTTATTAGAACTACTATCTGTGAAGGTATTATTTATAATATTAAATACAGTTTCTTCACTGAATTGTCTTATTCCTTCTGGAGAAACGTTTAAGAGAGTTGAGATTTTTTCCAAAAGCGCATCTTCAATTGTTTCACTACCTTCCATATTAGAAACGGTTTGTTGACTTACACCCATGGCAACCGCCAAAGCTTCCTGTTTCATACCACGAAGTTCACGAATGCGACTGATGTTACGACCTATGTGTTTTGGTTTTGTTGCTGTGTTCATAATTCAAAGATAGTAATTCTGGTTAAAAAAGTTCGATGGTAAAAAACAAATAATCATTAGTACGATACCGGTGCTATTGGTTCGGTACGCCATGAAATCTTCTTTCCTTCGTTTGACGTTAAACAAAAATACAAATTTTGCAACTATGTTTCACTTCAAAAATAAGATTTATGTATCACAACACTTTAATTCAGAAAAATCACCCGGAACAAGAGTCACTTGAAAAAGTTATTGAACTCGTTTTAGGGTTTGTCGAGGCCGATAGTATCTATTTTTCTTCGCAGGTAGAAGATGGTCTTAACGACGGTATATTAATAGTTATTATAGGCGAAAATAGTCCCCATTATTGGGATGACGTATATGAGTATTCCTGGAAGATATTCCATAATTATCCTCAATTTTCTTTTCGAATATTTGATTCCAGTTGGGTAAAAGAAGAAATTGAAAACGGAAATCTCTTTTATGTTATGCACTGTAACTCGGATACTCTTGTTTATAGTTCAACAGAAAGTTGTGACACTTTATATCCTGAAAGTATTAAATTAAAACGATTTTTAAAGAACGCTCGAAGCCGATACCGAATCGAAGATGAATGTGCGTTTACAATAAGTTTGAATGTAAAATATTATAAAAAGGGTAAAAACTACCTACAGGCTGCCTATACCTTGCATCAGTCGATTAGGTGTCTATTCATTAGCGCTTCCTGGTTCTTAACGGGCGAATGGCTGGTTTTGAAAAGTTTGGCAAAACAGCAAGAACATATCAGTAAATTTTCGCAAACGCTAGGTCGTTTATTTAATATGGAGGATGAAAAGGAATGTTTACTAATGGAACAGCTTGACAATGCCTGTGCGGCAGTTCAAGGGAATCAACGTATTCCGGAAATTGATTTAGCAATTATTGAAGCAGTGGAAGCCAAATTGGATCCCATGAGAAAAGAGGTTCTGCGTTTGTTTGAGATATGTATCAGTAGATGCGAGAATGTCTTTTTTCAAAAGAGTCCGGCTGTAATTGAACTAGAAGATTCTAATCCGCAGCAACTTCTAGCAAAAATAATAACAGGCTTTATTGAAACGAGGGCAATTTATTGTTTTGGACAGCGCACGTCTTCCTACGTACAAAACAGCGTAGTAGTCCAAAAAGATAATAGTCCCATTGAAAACACCCATTTTTATTTGTTAGTTTTCGTTGAAAAGTACCTTGATAATGCTACCGCCGATATAATTGATATTGTTAAGACTAAAACAAATGGGAGATATACAGCTACAATCCTTATGCATAGTAAAAAATCTTTGCAAGCTAAAAGTGGAGATCAACAGTATTTTTTTTTTCAAATAATGCAGCAAGGTCAGCTCATTTTTAAAAATGTTGCTAAACCAGCTATACTTCATTGTGATAAAATTCCTTCTCGAAATATTAAATCTACAACTAATTATCTACAGCAACGAAACTTAATTGTAAACACTTTGATGGAACATGAAAATTTTGAAAATAAGGGAGCTACGAAAGTGAATACTGTTTTTAAACATCTTATTGTAGAGCAAATTTCTCTGGGCCTTATTCGCTTATTTCTGGGTTATACACCTCAACATTATTCTTTAGGGTTTCTATTTGACCTTTGTGAACATTTCACTTTTTTGACTGCAGAAATTTTCCCACGCAAAACCGAAAAAGACAAAGCACTTTTTAGAACACTTGCAAACGGTACTAGTTTCTTAAGATATGGTGCTGCTGATACAATTGATTTCAGTAATTATGAAATCTTACGTAATCGTTGTGATGAATTTGCTCAGAGGGCAAGTGAATTGACTAAAAATGAGTTGGAACGTATTCAAAATAAAAATAATACACTTAACAATTAAATTATGGGAACAAATGAATTTACTACGCTAGAAGAATTTAAGGAATATACTGTCCGTTATTACCGAAACCTTGAGTCGGTAGTAGGGAAGGAGAATCTCTATACAAATGAGGTGAGAGTTTGTGGCTATATAGACATGCTTCATGTTGCCACTACTCTTATTAAATTATGCGTTATTGCAACAGATCCAGAAGCACCGAAGATTTCCAAGTTAGTCAAAAATACAAGCGTGGATATAAACCGAATACTGGAGCTTGCCCTACAATTTTTGCCTTACGATGAGGTTGAATTATTAGATGAAATAAAAGAAATGTGTGTAAATGATTAAAAATAATTTATTAGAAACATTCTTTAAAGTTTTTTTATTCTGGAAGAAACCTTTTAAGATTTTCTACAATGTATTGGTCAATATTTTGGATTTTCTCTATTTTATATTGTCTAGGTAAAATATTATTTGTCGACGTGGAATTGACAATTTGAGAGAATGAGGTTTCAAAAACAAAACTTAGTATTATATGTAAAAGAAATAGTATTTAAGTACTCTATATAGTAAATAGGTAATGATCTGAAATAGTATGCTTTGTGCTTTGTAGAATGCAGATTTTTATTTGAGAAAGAGTGATTATGAATTTAGGAGGGATTATTTTTATAATGATAGTTGGAGGAGGAGGGATAGGAAATAAAGATGCTGACAGGTGTCTTTTTTTTGCGATAATGCGGAAAACCGTAAAGAATCTAAATTGTACTGTAATACTTTTACTTCATAGATATGTATAAATATCACTAAAAGTGGGTATTGTAAAAATGATTTAAAAAGTTTTTATTTACGATTTGGGATAAATAGCGTAACTATTATTGTATTTTAAAAAAAGAATAAGATGTTGATGGTATTTATTAGTTGTCAGCAAAACCAAAAAAAAACATGAGTGAATCATTTGATAAAGGAAAAAAAGGAGAAGATTTCGTCGAATTTTTAGCAGAAAAAGCATATTTAAAATATTGGTGTTTTGCAAATCCAATGGATTTAGAAGGAGATGGAAAGGAAATTTGTGATTTCTTAATACTCTTCTACGATACTGCAATTATCATATCAGTTAAAAACTATTATGTTAACGGAAATTATGATCGCTTTCTTAAAAAGGTCATTGGAAAGTCTACTAAACAATTATTCGGCGCACAAAGGAAATTTAAGCAGCGTGACAAAATTAAACTAAAACACGAAATTCAGGGTGAAGTTGAATTTGATACAAAAACTTTCCAAAATATTTTCAAAATAACCATTAGTGTTGGAGAAGATTTTGAACACTATGAATTCGTAGACTATCATAACGAGAAAGGAATTGTAAATATTTTTAATCGTGAAACTGCTGGAATTATATTCAATGAGCTGGACACTATAAAGGATCTTGTACAATATTTAAAAGCACGAGAAACACTTTTGCAGCTAAATAATAAAAAAGTATGTTATTGTCGAGAAAAGGACTTAATAGCTGACTTTGTGACGAATGCACGAGAATTCAGTCCTACCCTTTTAGATAATTTCACTGAAGAAACAAAAGTTATCGCAGGGAAATGGGAAAATTATATTGAACAACGCGAAGTAATTTTAAAAAAATTAGAAGATGAAAATAGCTATTTCATAGACAAAATGGTTAAGGAAAACATTTTACCAATGCAAGATGGGGAATTGTTAGCCAAAAAATTTATGACGATGAGTAGATTTGAACGAAGAGTATTAGCCAACAACTTATTCGAGTTAGTCACTAAATATGAAAATGAAAAAGATTTTCTTGCTAGACGTTTTACAGTGTTCAACGGAGTTGCATTTCTTTTTATTTATTATCCAATAGAACGAACTCAAAAAGAAATTGATCAAATACTCTTATATGCACAGCAATTATATGCATACTATAAAAATACTGATCAAATTGTATTACTCGCAGCCTCAAAAGGGATAAAGGAATGGAAATTTGGGCTTTTTCAATCAACTGAAATAACACAAGACTCAGAAAAATACTTGAAAGCTTTGTCCAAACAATTAGGATGGTTTCAAAACGAGAAAAAATCAGAATCGATTATAAGCGAATATAAAAACATATAGGTTTAGCTGCTTACAGGGGTTCTCCTATATATTGGGGTTTTTAGTGGAATTACCGTTTCGCAGTGATGTCCACAATAAGTCGAAAATACTTGAATTAAGCATGACAGATCATCTCAAACAGGAAAAACCTTATGGGATAAGTGCTCGGAAAAACATAGTTAACTACAAACATTAAAGCGATCAAATATGGCAATGATTACATTAACTCAAGTTACAATAGATAAGTATAAGAGTATTCAAAAAAAACAAGTTGTCGAGATTGATCCGGCAATCACAACTATTGTCGGTATGAATGAAGCAGGAAAGACTTCTTTTCTAACCGCAATTGCAAAAACTAATTACTTTACTGTAGATTCGGATTTTGAATTTGACATGACACAAGATTATCCAAGAAATGAGTTAATTGATTTTCAACATGGAGATGAAGATTCTGATATCATTACTTGTAAATATGAGATTTCTGCAGAACTTTTAAAAGAGATTGAAGATGAATTTGGGGTAGGAGTCTTTACAGTTAAAGAATTTAGCTACACAGTTCACTATAAGGCTGAGGCAAATTCATTTTCTGGAGTTACTGCTAACCTCAAAAAATTTCTTGAGTTAGAGGTAGAAAAATATGAATTGTCAGCTGAAACAAAAGAAATTATTAAAAAGCTTTCTGCTTTAGATGAAGTAGAAAAGATTGTTGGTATTGAAGCAGACGAGGATCTTCCTGTTTTTAAAAAGGAAGTTAAAAAGATTATTGATGGAGCATATCCTAAATGGGGTAATGATCTTGCTGGGTATATTGGTAAAAAATGGATTAAAGCTAAGATGCCAAAATTTTGGTATTTTGATGATTATTATCCGCTAAGAGGTAAAATCAACATTAATACTTTAATTAATCAGCCACCGACAAATGAAAAAGATAAAACTTCGAAAGCATTATTTGAATTGGCAAGAATAAAACCTGAAGATATTCTAAATGCAACTGAACAAGAATATGAAAAATACATAGCTCTTTTAGAAGCTTCCTCCAACAAAATTACTGCAGAAATTTTTAAATATTGGTCTACAAATAAAAATCTTGATATAGAGTTCAAAATTCAAAATACAACTAATATACAAGGTCAGCCCGAAAAAATTCTAGATATACGGGTTAAAAATCAACGACACAAAATTACATTGCCTTTAGACAGAAGAAGTAAAGGATTTAATTGGTTCTTTTCTTTTATTATTTGGTTTAGCAAAATTCAAGCTGATAAAAATTCAGATTATATTTTGTTACTCGACGAACCAGGTTTGAATTTACATGCGTCCGCGCAAGCTGATTTACTAGGTTTCTTTCATGATTTGTCAAAAAAATATCAAATAATTTATACAACTCATTCTCCATTTATGGTCGAAACTGAGCATTTAGATCGAGTAAGAACTTGTTTCGAAACTGAGGATGGAACTATAATATCGGATTCTATTCAAGAAAAAGATCCAAATACTTTATTTCCACTTCAAGCAGCTTTAGGTTATGATATTGCACAAAATTTATTTGTTTCAAAAAACAATCTTCTTGTTGAAGGTCCAGCAGATTTAATTTATTTGACGGTTATTTCATCTTTACTTGAAGGAGAAAAACGAACATTTCTAAATGAAAATATTACTATTGTTCCTGTTGGTGGTTTAGACAAAGTCACGACTTTTATATCATTATTAAGGGGTTCAAAACTTAATGTTGGATGTTTACTTGATACATTCACTGATCAAAAAGGAAAGCAAAAAGTTGAGGATTTAGTTATGCATAAAATTATAAAAGATAAAAATATTAGGTTTTTTAATGAATTTACCGACAATGGTAAGTCTGTTGCTGATATTGAAGACCTTTTTGATAAAGAAGAATATCTAAATCTATTCAATTTGGCATTTGACAAAGAGCATCCAGAAATCAAATTAGCTGATTTGGACACAAGTCTTGATACAATTCTTAAACAAATAAATAAAGTGATTAAAAAGTCGAGATTTAATCATTATCGTCCCGCAAATAAACTGAATCAGTTAGGAATTGATGAAAATTATTTAAAACCAGCCACTTTAGACAGATTTGAAAAAATGTTTACCGAAATTAATAAGTTATTTTAAAATGTTTAGGCAGCACACAACAGCTAAGGCTCCTATCTCTTGAAAAGACGAACAATGAAGACTATTTTGAACGGAAGTGATTACACTACCGTTGCTGGTATTATCATGATTGGAGTTTAGAAGATTCTAGAGGCTTTTTAGCCTCTTTTTTTTGTGGTTTAGGCAAATTTATAGTGTGGGATTCACGAATTACACACTATGTTATTTGCGTATTAAGTAAAAAAGTAAATGCCTAAGGTATTTTTAATTTTAGATAGTTTAAGACTAACCGTAGAGTGTGTAATTCTAGAATTTAATGTACTCAATTCCAGAATTACACACTGTATTATTTGCTTTTGATATTTTAATACAGTGTCGATTTTGTAGGCCTAGACCACTATACACTATTGTAAATCCACTAAGTGTTAAGTTCAATTAGTGAAAATTCTAATTGGCCTTTTTGCTAATTTTATCATTGTTGCTGTTTAACATTTTCTTTCTCAAAATCATCATGTCCTCGCTGACTTTTTTGTCTAGCACCTTTGCATAATGTTGTGTGGTTCTTAAGTTTTTGTGTCCAAGCATTTTACTTACACTTTCGATAGGAACTCCGTTTGTGAGAGTTACTGTGGTTGCAAAAGTATGTCTAGCAATGTGAAAGGTTAGCTCTTTTTCGATTTCGCAGACGCCAGCAATTTCCTTTAAATACGCATTCATTTTTTGGTTACTCAAAATGGGAAGCAGTTTGTTTTGATTGCAGCATTCCGGATGATCCTCATATTTATCAATAATCATTTGGGTAATTGGAAGAATTGGAATCTTTGAAGCCGTTTCTGTTTTCTGGCGGTGGGTGAATATCCACTTTTCTCCATCAATACCGAGGCTTATGTGGGACTTTGTTAGGTTTTTGACATCAATGTAGGCTAAACCTGTAAAGCAGCTAAAAAGGAAGATATCGCGTACTAATGAGAGTCTATCTGTTTTGAAATCTTTGTTGATGATATTCTCAATCTCTTCCTCGGATAAATACACCCGTTCCACTTCTCTGATTTTGGCTTTGTAGTTGCTGAAAGGGTTTCTGTCAATCCAATTGTTGGCCAAACAAATCTTTATGATTTTGCTAAAATTCTTGATGTACTTCACCGCGGTGTTGTTGGCGCAATTTCGAACGCTTCGCAAGTAGAACTCATAGTCGGTAATAAAAGCATGATTTATTTTATCAATCTCGATATCGGATATTTTGTATTTCCATTCAAGAAAATCGATCGTATGTTTTAACGAGGTCTTGTAGCGCTCCAATGTACCTGGTGCATATTCTTTACCTACCAATTCTTTAATTTTATTGTTATGGTCTTGGAAGATGGGGACCAACATTCGTTTGCGTTCTTCAAAACCAAGGATTTTGTTTTTGATAGTTTCTGCAGTAACCGGAATGTTTTTGTGTATTAATTCCATTTGCCCATCAATAATTTTGATTTTAAACATATCAAGATGGCTATTTATTGAACGGGCTTCTTCTGAATTGCCTTTCATTTTGCCTGCTTCTGTAGACCATTTGGAAATGTCGACAAATCGGTTTGTGCTTAATTCAATTCTTTTGCCATTAATGGTGATTCTTATGTAGATCGGAACTGAACCGTTTACGCTGGCTTTTGCTCTCTTTGCATAAAAGAGAATTGATACTTTTGTTTTCATCGCGGTAACCTTTTAGTTTATATTAAATTTAAATCTAAAATGACTACAACACAAGATGTTCATATTCTGAACAACTTAATGAACATGTTAATGAATATGTTCGAAAGCCTTGTGTATACTAGCCCGAGATAAAAATCGGTTACCCAAAAGTCATGAGTTTTAGGGTAACCGATTTTATCCCTTTCAGTACACGCATTAATGAATATTTTGGAGGGAGTATAAAAGAAAAAACCCTTTAAATCATACGATTTAAAGGGTTTTAATTCAATTTGTATTTATACTGGCGGAGAAAGAGGGATTCGAACCCCCGGACCTGTAACAGTCAACAGTTTTCAAGACTGCCGCATTCGACCGCTCTGCCATTTCTCCAGTGAGCGACAATCATTTGCTGATTGCGAGTGCAAATATAAGTACCTTTTTCGGTTTACAAAAACAATTTAGATAAAAATTTAAGCTATTTTTGAGACTGTTTTTTAAATGTTTCATTTCCTTTGGTTTAGGGGAAATATATTTTTTAAAAAGAATTGAAAAAGGGCTAATAATTTACATATTCGGTTATTTCTAAGCCGTAACCTATCATTCCAACCCGTTTTCCTTGTTCTGTATTTGATACCAATCGAATTTTAGAAATATCTATATCATGAAGTATTTGAGCTCCAATTCCAAAATCTTTACTATCAATCTTTATTTTTGGGGCTTTCATTTCTCCTTTTGCCTGCAATGTTTTAAGTTCAGTAATGCGATTAAGTAAATTTACAGATTGCATGTCTTGATTGATAAAAATAACGGCTCCCTTTCCTTGCTCGTTTATTATTTTAAACATACTGTCAAGTTTTTGGTCTGCATCATTAGTCAAAGTACCTAATAGATCATTGTTTACTTGAGAGGAATTTATTCGAGTTAGAATAGATTCGCCTGAATTCCAAGTACCTTTTGTCAGTGCAATGTGGATTTGCTTATTGGTTTTTTGCTCATATGCTCTTAAACGGAAAGTGCCAAAACGAGTATCGATATCAAAATCTTCTTTTTTTGTAATTAAACTGTCGTGTAACATTCTGTAAGCTACTAGCGCTTCTATAGAAACCAATTTCAAATCAAATTTCTTAGCCACTTTTACTAATTGAGGTAAGCGAGCCATGGTTCCATCTTCATTCATGATTTCTACAATCACTCCTGCCGATTTAAAACCTGCTAAACGTGCAAAATCAATTGCAGCTTCAGTATGACCAGTTCTTCTTAAAACGCCACCTTGTTTAGCTATTAATGGAAAAATATGTCCTGGTCTTGCTAAATCATGGGGTTTAGTGTCTGCATTAACTAGAGATAAAATTGTTTTGGCTCTATCAGCTGCGGATATTCCTGTTGTAACGCCATTTCCTCTTAAATCAACCGAAACCGTAAAAGCAGTTTCCATTGGATCCGTATTATTGGTAACCATCACATGCAAACCTAATTCTTTACAGCGGCTTTCTGTCAATGGAGCGCAAATTAATCCACGTCCATGTGTTGCCATGAAATTAATCATTTCAGGAGTCACCTTTTCGGCTGCCGCCAAAAAATCACCTTCATTTTCTCGATCTTCATCATCAACAACAATAATAATTTTACCTTGACGAATATCTTCAATGGCTTCTTCTATAGTGTTGAGGTGTATTTTATTTGTAACCATGATTGGTATTTATTTTTGAGATGGAAATATTTTTTTAAATATTTTTTGAAATGGAGCTAAAATAACATCCATATTTATTAATCCAATATCATTTGTCGCTCTGTATGATAAAAGAATTGCTAAAGGCGTTAACACAAAAGAGGACATCCATGCCCCCATAAACGGAGAAAGACTGTTTTCTTGTGAAATTCTTTTGCCAAAAGTATTTATAAAATGAAATGTAATGAAAATCAAAACGGCAAAAATGATAGGAAGTCCCAATCCGCCTTTTCTGATAATAGCGCCTAAAGGTGCACCAATAAAAAACATTAAAAAACAAGCAAATGCGATTACAAATTTGTCGTAAAAGGCTAAAATATGATTATTTATATTTTTTTGCTTATTTTTAAATTCGGTATTACTGGCATCGATTGAATATTTTGTACTTGCCAAATTACTGATTGCCAAATCCAAGATTTTTGATTTTTGATCATTAGTATATAACGATAATATGTTATTAGGGAGTTTTTTATTTTTTTTGACGGCAATTATCTTGTTCTCTTTCGGGATTCCAATTCGCTGATTCATGTTTTCCGAAAACGAAATAATATCAGTTTTTAGATTTTTATGTAGAGAATCTAGAGTGTAGTTTAATTCACTAACGTTAAGCATGGTATTTGTACCGGCAATGCTTTGGTCGTTTGCATCAGTTTTATTTAATTGGGATAAGTCGATATTGATGATGTATTTTTTGAAAGTGCTTTTCGCAAAAGGCATTTTGCTACGATCTTCATATTTTTTTGGAACAATATCTTCATAATAATATCCATCATTCAAGACTAGTTGAAGAATACTGGATTTTTCACTGCTTACTAATTCGCCATCTTTTGCCTTGATAACTGTTTTGCTACCATCGCCTAAATTTGATTTCTTATGAATTGTAATTCCTGTTAAAGTGTTTCCGTTTTCTCCTGATTTTTTATTGACTTTAATATTATAAAATCCTACATCACTGAACTGCCCTTCTGTAATTGCGAGGGCAGGCTTTGCTTGTGCTATATTTTTTCGAAAATTTATAAACTTATATTCCGCAAAAGGAATTACATTATTGGAAAAGAAAAAAGCGACAATACTCAAAAATAGAATAAAAACAGTTAAACTTTTCATCGCTCTTTTTAGCGAAACACCCGCAGATTTCATTGCTGCCAATTCATAATTTTCAGACAAATCTCCAAAAGTCATTATAGAAGCCAGTAAAACCGACAACGGCAGTACCAGCGGGATAATTCGAGGCATCGAAAAAGCCAAGAATTTGACAATCATTAGTAAATCCAAATCTTTACCGGCTAATTCAGCTATGAACAACCAAATAGTTTGAAGTATAAAGATGAAAAAGAGGATTACAAATACAGTCGTAAATGTAGTCAGAAATGTTTTTAATAAGTATTTGTCAAGAATTTTCACCTACGAATTAATCTAATTTATTGATGTAGTAATTTGGGTATTTACTTTGGGTAAAGGTAAATTGATTTTTTGACAATGGTTGGTTCGTTTTAAAAGAATTAACCGTTAAAGTCGTTTTTGTGCCTTTTTTACCCATTTCAATCAAATTGTAGATGTGTTTGGTCTGAATATCTATTCCCAACAGCACTTCTTTTCTTTGATCTTTACCGCTTGTAGGAATTAGTTTGATATACTGAATTTTTCGGCCTTTTATATCTTGCAAAATATCCATAGAATATTTGTAACCAGTATTAAAAAAAGTCAGCATTTTTGAAGGTGTGATGGCATTATCATCTTTTTCATTTACTTTAGAAATAGTGATTTCTTCATCCTCAGGTACAATAGTGTAGGTTTTATTCCCATCAAAAATTTTAGTAACGCCCATAAAGTTCAAGACATATTGATTGCCTTTCATGATTACATTTCCTTTACTGTCTTGATTGATGTTTTCTTTAGCGTTGTTTAAAGTATATTTAAAATCGATTGTAATTGTATTATAGCTTCTCACTTTTGCGGTAACCTGGTCTAAAAGATCTTTTGCTTTTTTATCTTGTGCTTGGGTCAAAAAACTAAAAAACAGTAAGGCTGTAATTAAAAGGTACTTTTTAGTCATGTTTTTTATATTGTTTTTTTTGAATTGTGAATTCGTTGATTTCATGGTATTAATTATTTTGTTCATTATTAAAAAATTGATCAAGAGAACTCATGTCTAGGATATTTACACTGCGTGCTTTACTTCCTTCAAAAGGCCCTACAATTCCCGCAGCTTCGAGTTGATCAATCAATCTACCTGCTCGGTTATAGCCTAATTTTAGTTTTCTTTGTAACAATGAAGCCGATCCTTGTTGTGCGTTTACAATGATTTCAGCGGCTTCTCTAAACAAAGTATCTCTGTCGGAGATATCCATATCAAGATTAATGCCACTTTCCTCTCCAACAAATTCTGGAAGTAAATAAGCGGTGGCATATGCTTTTTGAGAACCAATAAATTCAGTGATTTTTTCTACCTCAGGCGTATCTATAAAAGCGCATTGTACACGCACTACATCATTTCCGTTTGTGTAAAGCATATCACCACGACCAATTAATTGATCAGCTCCTTGCGTATCAAGAATAGTTCTTGAATCAATTTTGGAGGTAACTCTAAAAGCTATTCTAGCCGGGAAATTGGCTTTAATCAAACCTGTAATCACGTTTACTGATGGTCTTTGTGTCGCTATTATTAAGTGAATTCCAATGGCACGTGCTAACTGAGCTAAACGTGCAATCGGTACTTCTACTTCTTTTCCTGCGGTCATAATTAAATCGGCGAATTCATCAACGACTAATACAATATAAGGAAGAAATCGGTGTCCATTTTCGGGATTCAATTTTCGAGCCTTAAATTTATCATTGTATTCTTTTATGTTACGCACCATCGCATCTTTAAGAAGCGAATAACGGTTATCCATTTCTACACAAAGGGAGTTCAATGTATTGACCACTTTTGCATTATCAGTGATAATAGCGTCATCCATATCTGGAAGTTTTGCTAAATAATGTCTTTCAATTTTATTAAAAAGAGTCAACTCCACTTTTTTAGGGTCAACCAAAACAAATTTAACTTCAGCAGGATGTTTTTTGTATAAAAGGGAAGTCAGAACAGCATTTAAACCAACTGATTTTCCTTGACCAGTTGCTCCAGCCATCAATAAGTGGGGCATTTTGGCCAGATCGACTACGAAGGTTTCATTCGAAATAGTTTTACCCAAAGCAATTGGTAATTCCATCTCTGCTTCTTGAAATTTGGCTGAGCCAATAACACTTTTCATAGAAACCATTGTTGGATTTTTATTGGGAACCTCAATTCCTATGGTTCCCTTTCCGGGAATAGGAGCGATGATACGGATCCCTAATGCCGATAGTGACAAGGCAATATCATCCTCTAAACTTTTAATTTTAGAAATACGAATTCCAGCCTCCGGTACAATTTCATATAAAGTAACCGATGGACCAACGGTCGCTTTTATCTGGGCAATTTCTATTTTGTAATTGCGAAGTGTATCTACAATTCGGTTTTTATTTTCTTCTAATTCTTCTTGATTTATGGTGATTCCTCCCGTTGAATATTCTTTTAATAAATCGATGGTGGGGAATTTATAGTTGGATAAATCCAAAGTTGGATCGAATAATCCAAAATCTGCAACCAGTCTTGAAGCCAAATTCTCTTCTATAATATCTTCCTCCGGTGCCGTTTCAATTACAAATTCCTCTTTATGAGCGGAAATAACTTCTGGAAAAGGCGGCGGCGTCACCATCATAGTTAATGGTTTTGCGATAGGATCCAAATTGATTTCAGAAGAATTATTGATAGTTGGTTTCAACGCTTCCTTATTAATTTCGAATTGTGAACCATTTGTCTTTAAATGGATTTCATCGAGTTCCTCTTCAGCAACTGCAAATTCTTCCAAATTGTAAGCGTTTTTGCTAATACCAATTGCATTAGTCGCTAATTCAGCTTTCATTTCTTTTTTGGTACTATCAAAGAAAGATTGAATATTTTCAGGAGAAATTTTAAGCTTGAATATCACGTATATGATTAATCCAAAAAATAGAATTAACAAAGTTCCTGTTTTTCCAATATAATCTTGTGAAAATAAATTCAATTCATATCCAATTGTTCCTCCTAATTCAGGTACGGAAGTAGCAAAAAAACCAAATAAAACAGACAAGATAATAACTACAAATAAATCCCAAAACCAAATATTCTTTAATTTTTTTAAGGGCATAGCAAGAATAAGATACATTCCCGTCAGGAAAAATAATCGAACAAAAATAAAGGAAGCAAGCCCAAATCCTTTATAAACAATTAAATCAGCCAAAAAAGCGCCAAATTTACCTAACCAATTATGAACAATTTCAGATCTGTCAGCCAATTCTGCAACTGCACTTTGATCTTGTTGCCCATAAATAAAGAAGGAAACAAATGCGAGTAGTAACGCAATTGAAAATAATACCAAAAGACAACCAAAAACTATTTTGTGTTGTTTCGTCAATTTCACTGGATTATTTGCCTTAGATTTAGAGTCGGTTTTTTTATCTAAAGGTTCTTTTTTTGTCGTTTTTGCCATTCTTGAATTTTATTATACCTAAAAAAATAAAGGTATATATATGATTAAACCGATTGCTATTGCCGTCAATGCAGCAAAAAATACTGCTCCAGCGGCAATATCTTTGATGAAACCAATTCTTTCGTGATAATTAGGGTGAATAAAATCAGCCATTTTTTCTACGGCTGTGTTTAATCCTTCAATACTCATAACTAAACCAATGGCAAAGGTCTGAAAAAGCCATTCTGTTTTAGTAATACCAAAATAAACCCCAGCTACGGCCATCAATATTCCTATAGAAAATTGAACCATGACGCTGTGTTCTGTTGTGATTAATTTTACGGCTCCTTTAAAAGCATAAGTTACACTTTTCAGTCGACCGGTGAGTAAGCTATTGTCCTTTTGAAATTCCATTCTTATTTTTTAAAGTACAGCTAATGCAGCGTCGTAATTTGGCTCATCCGCAATTTCAGGAACTTGCTCCGTATGGGTAATTATTCCATTTTCATCAACTACAATTATGGCTCGTGAATGCAATCCTGCCAAAGGACCGTCAGTGATTTCCAACCCATTTATTTTACCAAAACTTCCTTCTGGAAAATCAGATAAATTAACTACATTTTCAAGTCCTTCAGCACCACAAAAACGTTTTTGGGCAAAAGGTAAATCTCTTGAAATGCATAATACATTTGTGTTTACTAAGTTACTTGCACTTTCGTTAAATTTTCTAACAGAAGCTGCGCAAGTTCCAGTATCAACGCTTGGAAAAATATTAAGTACTAATTTTTTCCCTGCATAATCACCTAATGTAGCAACTGAAAGGTCTGTTTTTACTAATTTAAAATCAGCTAATTTTGTACCAACTTTTGGTAACTCTCCCGAAGTATGTATTGGATTTCCGCCTAATGTTATTGAAGCCATGATGTGTGTTTTTTAATGAAGTTCAAAAGTATGAAAATTTTTTAAGATTTAGTTCCGAATCTTCGGGATAAAGTTTCTCGTTTTTGGAACAATAAGTAAAGCATTAGATTCCAATTTTTATTTGGTGAAAGCACAAAAAAAAACGCACCCATGACAGAGTACGTTTTTGTAAAGTTTGATTTCGATACTATTCGGTATTAGGACAAAATCTAATGTCGGACAACTTGCCTACATTAAATTTTGAATAAAGAATAATCAATTTTCAAGTTTATAAGAGAAATGACAAGCTTTATTTGTCAATAGAACCCAGAACTCGTTTCATAAACGTATTCAAGGCCTCTTTTTTATCAGTTCCATTTTTCACCAGTTTATTCACTTCTAATGCGCCATACATATTCGAAATTAATTCGCCTATCACATCTAATTCTTCGTCTTTCAATGAAGAAATCTCGGTCATTGATTCTAGAACTTCAATTGCTTCAATGATATAATCTTGGTCGTTATCTTCTATGAACTGCGTTAAATGCTTGATTACTGGTAATTTCATTTTTTTTAATTTAGGAATTTTGATTTAGGATTTAGGAATGAAAAAACTCAACAATTATACAATTTCGTTCACTAATTCCGTTAAAACTTCCGCTTTATTTGTTTGCGTTTCATTCACTAATTTCCCATTTACGAAAGTAGCAAAGGTTGGCAAATTACTCACATTAGCTAATTTTCTAGATTCGGGAGAATTTTCTGCATCTATGAGAACAAAAGTGATCGCATCGTTTTCTGTCGCCAATTTTTTGAATTTTGGTTTCATAATTCGACAGTTTCCGCACCATGAAGCCGAAAATTGAACAACTACTTTTTCGTTTTTGCCGATTAAATCAGCTAACGTATCTTCATTTAATTCGATTAACATATATTTTTTTTTAATTCAATATCAATAGCAAAAATCAATGTCAAAAGGCTAAAATTGAAATTGATTTTTGCCATTGCTATTTCTTTTTTATTAGTTTAAAGTCAAATATTCTGCAGTACTTTTTCTGTCAGCGCTCATTGCTTCTTTTCCAGCTTCCCAGTTTGCAGGACAAACTTCTCCTTTTTCTTGAATATGAGTGTAGGCATCAACCATACGCAAATATTCATTTACGTTACGACCTAATGGCATATCATTTACACTTTCGTGGAAAATTTTACCAGTCTCATCAATTAAGTAAGTCGCTCTGTACGTTACATTAGATCCCTCTACAATTATTGAATCTGTTTCATCACTGTAACTTGTTGATTCAATATCAAGAATTCCTAAGATATTAGATAAATTTCTATTAGTGTCAGCAAGAATTGGGTAAGTAACTCCTTCAATTCCACCATTGTTTTTTGCAGTATTTAACCATGCAAAATGTACTTCATTGGTATCACAAGAAGCACCAATTACAAGTGTATTTCTTTTTTCAAATTCCGGTAAAGCTGCTTGAAAAGCATGTAATTCAGTTGGACAAACAAATGTGAAATCTTTTGGGTACCAAAACAAAAGTACTTTTTTGTTGTTGTTTGTTGCTTCTTCAAAGATGTTGATTTTTAAATTATCACCCATTTCAGAGATAGCGTCTACTGCAATACTTGGGAATTTTTTTCCTACTAATGACATATTCTTTATTTTTAGTTATTTTTTTTGATGGTGCAAAAGTAACTCAAACAAGAGGTTTGTTCTAATAACATTTGATTATAATTATTTATTTTTAAATAGTTATTTCTTATCAAATGGAATTAAGTGTTTGATTTTTAGTTAAATGGTGCTGATTATCACGGGTAAGGTTCCTTTACATTCTGCGTTTTCCAGTAATTGAATGGCAGCTGCTTCTTGAAATTCTGTAAAATCCTGATACATTTGAACGATTCCTAGTGTCGATTCTAAATTTGGGATAACTTGCAAGGCATATGGATTTCCAAAAACATATAAAAGACACTTTTTGGACCCAAACAAGTTACCTAAAAATTGAAGCACACTGTCCTCAATTTCAAAATTATTTAAAGGTTTTGCTTTTGGAACAAACAAAGAAATAATAACAGTGTCATATCTTGTTAAGCTTTTTTCCAATTCCTTTATTGCTGCATCACCACCATTTTCATAAGAGAATTCTGCCGAGGGCAATAGGGTGTCAAGTGCTTTAAAAAATGTATTATCAGTGTTTTTATAAAGACTTAATTTAGCAAGATCACCTCTGTTTTTTGCGTCAAAAACGGTAACAGCGTTGTGATTGTCTTTTATTTTTGTAATACAATTTTCTGCAATTTTTAGATTTAAATCCGAAGTAGTTTCAAAATCAAATTCACCTTCTGATATGGTTGTCAAAGTCGCTTTTGCGTCAAGAATCCCTGCTTTTTGTTTGCATTTCCATAAACGGTTAAAGCTTTCTTCGATGCGTTCTGGCGAGGCATTTTTAAGGATTTCCTGTATTCCTTCGGGAACATTTTCGGCAAAACATAATACATCATTTCCTGCATTAAAAGCTTCCCATTCTAATTGTCCTTTTTTGTCATATAAACTCGAAACAGAACGCATATTCAGTGCATCAGAAATTACTAAACCATCATAACCTAATTGCTTTCGCAAAAGCGTTTCTATAATGGGTTTTGATAATGTTGCCGACGTGTTTTTGCCTTCATTTAGAGCCGGAACAGCCAAATGACCAATCATAATAGAATCGACATTATTATCGATTCCTTTTATAAACGGATATAATTCATTTTCAAGTAATTGTTCTAAATTTTCTTCTAAAATAGGTAAGCCCAAATGCGAATCTACATTGGTATTTCCATGTCCTGGAAAATGTTTTAGGCAGCCTAATACTCCTGCGTCAGACAATCCTCTTAAATATTCGAGGGCAAATCTTGCCACTTTCTTTTTATTTTGACCAAAAGAACGATAGCCAATTACAGGATTATTTGGATTGTTGTTAATGTCAGCCAAAGGAGCTAAATTATAATGGATTCCAACAGATTTAAGGTCTAAACCAATTTGTTTTCCCACTTTGTAAACTAAGTGTTTTTCACTGTAAGGCAAAGCGCCAAGGGTAATGGCATAAGGATATTGAGGTGTTTTTTCAACTCGCATCGCTAAACCCCATTCCGCATCAATACTCATCAACAATGGAGTGGAAGCGCATTTTTGGTATCGGATGATGAGTTCCTTCAAACGTTGACAACTATCGTCGTTTAAAATTACTTGTTTCTTATTTTCATAGTTTGTGGCAGCACTTGCTCTACTGTGAAAGAAAGTAAGTCCGCCTATATTGTAATCACGTATTAGTCGTTCGGTTTCCTGAATGTTTTCTTCGGTGTCGTTTATGAAAACGGCGGGGAAGAAAAATTGTCCTATTTTTTGTTCTAATGTCATTTTTAGATGAATATGATACTAAATTTAAACATATAAGTTATGTAAGCCAAAATATATAGAATAAATAATTACATAAAAAAGGTTGTGATAAACAGTTATTCTAAGAGAGTTTTACTTACTTAGATAAACTTATATGACTTAAATGTTTAAAAAAAAGCTAGTTTATTTATTCTTGTTCTAATTTCTTCCCAAAATCCTTAGGAAAAATCAAAAATCGAGACAAAATCAAACCTGGAATTGTGGCGCAAAATACCCAAATAAAGAAATTAGCATAACCCAAGTATTCTTGAATAAATCCACTTAACATTCCCGGGAGCATCATTCCTAAAGCCATAAAACCAGTTGCGATAGAGTAATGTGCTGTTTTTGATTCTCCATCTGCAACATAAATTAAAAACATCATAAAAGCAGCAAAACCAAAACCATAACCAAATTGTTCCGCAATTACAGCAATGTATATGTATATTTCCGATTGAGGATGAAAATACGATAATAAAATGAATCCGATTATGGGTAAATGCATCATTAAAATCATGGGTAACATCCACTTTCCTAATCCGTGTTTTGAGATGGCAATTCCACCTAAAATCCCACCAATTACCAAGGCTGTAACGCCAAAAGTGCCGTAAATAATACCAACATCTTCTGTTGTTAATCCTAGACCTCCAACTTCTTTACCATCTATTAAAAACGGAGTTAACATTTTTAATAATTGTGATTCTCCCAGTCTAAATACTAAAATAAAAGTCAAAACTAATCCAATTTGCTTCTTCTGGAAAAAAGTAACAAAAACATGTCCGAAACTAACTTTTGGTTGTACTTCAGATTCTTTCTGCGAGATAATTGTTTCGTTTTTTGGAGTAGAAAAGTAATTGTAAATGGTAATCAGAGCCATAATCGCAGCAACAATAATCATTGTGTAGGACCAAGCTTTTTGTTTATCGCCATATTCTTGTTCAAGATAACCCGCAATAATCACGATTAATCCATTTCCCGTCAGCATCGAAAGGCGATAAAACGTACTTCTGATTCCTAAGAAAAAGGACTGTTGTTCTTTTTCTAAAGCCAGCATATAAAATCCGTCACTTGCAACATCATTCGACGCAGATGCAAATGCAGCTACCCAAAAAACAGCCAAACTCATTACAAAAAAACTGCTTAATGGAATCGTTAAACCAACTATTAAAAAAGCAATGGAAATGAGCAATTGCATGCTTAAAAACCATTTCCTTTTAGTGGCGTAAATATCAATAAATGGGCTCCATAAAGGTTTGATAACCCATGGTAAATACAATAAACTAGTATAAATTCCTATATCCTCATTATTAATTCCAAGGCTTTTGTACATAATAACCGAAACCGAAAGAATAATTGCATAAGGCAATCCAGAAGCAAAATTTAATAAAGGAATCCACAACCAAGGTTTATTGTCTATTTTCATATTTTTAAATAACGAATTATAATCTATTCAGTTTTACAGCGAAAAATTCACTAAAGTTGCAGCGCTTTCATTGCCATAAAAATCGATGAACGTAATAGCACAATTGTTATTTTTATCCAATTTTAATGTCGGAATTTTTATATCAAGGGCATTATTTTTATCTTTAAATGCAATTTTTTCAATGATTTGACTTGGATCATTCACATTAATTTTTGTGTCATTTTTTGCACCATATACCATAACATAACGCACCTTACTGTTTAAGGGATATCGTACAGTGAAACTGGAGGAAATTGGGTTTTTTACAATGGTGTTTATCATCGGGACATCCATCACTTTTCGAACAGAATTAGGAACAACATTAGGAAGCGCAGGATATTTATATTGATTGTCTTTTAATAGTTGCGCTACATTTAGATTTTTATTCAAAAATGATTTTGCACTAAAAAACGCATTTCCCTGCACATTTTTATAGGTTCGGGTGATATTTATCTGATCTGGAATTTCATTTGGATTACTCCATTTTTTATCCGAATCGGCATTTATTTTATAAGTTCCATTTCCTATATAAAGAGCGGTGTTAGTTGAGTTCTCTGACCACCAACGCAGCAGTTTTGAGTATGATGCACGAGGATGATCCATACTCCAGTATAATTGTGGAACAAGGTAATCAATCCAGTTGTTTGCCATCCAGGCTATCGGATCTGCATACAAATCATCATAATTTGTTTGACCAGCTTGTGTATCCGAACCTTTGGGATCTACTGATTTATTTCTCCAAACACCAAATGGGCTGATGCCAAATTGTACCCAAGGTTTTAGTTTTTTTATGGAAACCGAAATGTTTTTCACCAAATTATTTACATTGGATCGTCTCCAGTCATCTACATTTAGACCGCAACCATATTTTTTAAAACTAACTGAGTCATTAAATACTTGCCCTTTTTCTTTGTACGGATAAAAATAATCATCAAAATGTATGGCATCAATATCATAATTTTTAACCACTTCGTCAACAACGGCGATTAAATGATCTTGAACGTCAGGCAGTGCTGGATTGTAATAATATTTGCCGCCATATTTAATCATCCATTCCGGATGCTGGTAAAAATCATGTTTTGGACTTAGAATATCTGTTTTCAAATCCATCGTGGCGCGATACGGATTTAACCAAGCATGAAATTCAAAACCTCTGGCATGAGTTTCGGCAATCATCCATGCTAATGGATCGTAGTATGGTTTTGGAGCGTCTCCTTCTTTCCCAGTTAAATAGCGGGACCAAGGAGCAAATTGGGAAGGATAAAAAGCATCCCCAACACTTCGAATCTGTACAATTACAACATTATAATTTAATTTTTTATAAGTATCTAAAATTTCAATGAAATCAGTTTTTTGTTTTTCGATATTGTCAGTACGACTGATAGGCCAGTCAATATTGGCAACCGTCGCGATCCAAACGGCTCTAACTTCATTCTTAGGATTTGTGGCCAATATTTGTGCATTTACATTCGAAAACGAAAGTAAAAGAAACGAAATAAGTAATCCTATATGCTTGTAATTCTTCATTATTGTGGTGTTTATAAAGTATTCAAAAGTAGTTTTTTTAGTGAAATTAGTCCGTTAAAATCCAGATAAAATTTGACTTAATTTAACTGCTACAATTTCTTTGCCAGTTTTTTCATCTGTTGGTTCCAATTAAATTTTTGTAAAACAGTAAACTATATTCGAAATTTGAATTTTTCTTATTTGATTTTTTAAATTATAATCTGTTATATATTTATATTTGTCAAATAATACTGTAGTAACAGTTTTTTATAAAATAATATATCCGCCATGTTGACCTCTCTGCAATTACAACATTTATCAAAATCATTAGAAGGAACACTTTTATACGACGAACTTCACAAAACACTTTATGCAACGGATGCTTCTGCCTATAGAATTAAGCCGGTTGCTGTAGCTTTTCCAAAATCAGAAGAGGACATTATAAAATTAATGCATTTTGCAGAAAAAAACAACACTTCACTTACTCCCAGAACAGCAGGAACTTCGTTAGCAGGGCAAACTGCGGGTAGCGGAATTATTGTAGATGTCTCCAAACATTTTACGAAGATTGTTTCTTTTGACGCAGAAAAAAAAACAATAACCGTTCAGCCTGGAGTTATTCGTGATGAATTAAATTTGTATTTGAAGCCTTTTGGTTTGTTTTTTGGTCCTAACACCTCTACTTCAAATAGATGTATGATAGGAGGGATGGTAGGGAATAATTCGTCTGGAACCACGTCTATTCGTTATGGAGTTACCCGAGATAAAATAGTGGAAATTAAAGCCCTTTTGAGTGATGGGTCGAAAGTGGTATTTAAAGAACTTTCTTCGGCAGAATTTATTGAAAAGACAAAAGGCGATTCACTCGAAAGTAAAATTTATAAAACAATTTATGAGGAACTTTCGAATCAAGAAACTCAAAAGGAAATAGTAAAAGAGTTTCCAAAACCTGAAATTCACCGAAGAAATACGGGATATGCGGTTGATTTACTATTGAAATCTGAATTATTTTCCGGTTCTGAAAAAACAATCAATCTCGGGAAATTACTTTGTGGTAGCGAAGGAACTTTAGCTTTTACTACCGAAATCACTTTGAAAGTGGATGATTTACCTCCTACTCAAAATATTATGGTTGCTGCTCATTTTCATAGCATTCAAGAGAGTTTGGAAGCGGTTGTGGTGGCGATGAAGCACCATTTATATACTTGCGAAATGCTGGACGATACCATTTTAGATTGTACTAAAACCAACAGAGAACAATTTAAAAACAGGTTCTTTTTGCAAGGAGAACCAAAAGCCATCATGATGTTTGAAGTTGCTTCTGATAGTATGGAAGAAACCGAAAAACAAGCTGATGCTTTGATTGAAGACCTTCAGAAGAATCATTTTGGTTACGCTTTACCCAAAATTTACGGGACAGATATCGATAAAGTTGTCGAGTTAAGAAAAGCTGGATTGGGACTTTTGGGAAGTATTGTCGGAGATAATAAAGCCGCTGATTCCATTGAAGATACTGCTGTTGAATTGAGTGATTTGCCAAATTATATTGCTGAATTTGCCGCAATGATGAAAAAATACGGTCAGGACGCGATTTATTACGCTCATGCCGGAGCCGGTGAATTGCATTTACGTCCCATTTTAAATTTAAAGAAAAAAGAAGATTTAATACTTTTTAGAACCATTGCAACGGAGGTCGCGCATTTAGTAAAAAAATACAGAGGTTCGCTAAGTGGGGAACATGGAGACGGAATAGTGCGTGGTGAATTTCTTCCTTTTATGATTGGTGATAAGAACTATGAATTATTAAAACGAATAAAAAAAGCTTTTGATCCAAACACCATTTTAAACGTTGGGAAAATTGTAAATGCTTTCAAAATGGACGAAAACCTGCGGGTGGAAGCCGGAAGAGAGGAACCAAATATCCAAACTATTCAGGATTTTTCGGATAGTATGGGGATTTTGAGAGCTGCAGAGAAATGCAACGGTTCGGGGGATTGTAGAAAATTACCTTCGGCTGGTGGGACTTTATGTCCAAGTTATCGTGCCACCCGAAATGAAAAAGACACGACTCGTGCCAGAGCAAATGCACTTCGAGAATATCTGACTCATTCAGAAAAAGATAATAAATTCAATCATAAGGAATTATACGATGTTTTTGAATTGTGCGTGAGTTGTAAAGCCTGTGCAAGTGAATGTCCCAGCAATGTTGATGTCGCTGCGTTGAAATCGGAGTTTTTGTACCAATATCAAAAAGCAAATGGATTTTCTATTCGAAATAAAATATTTGCCAATAATGCAAAGCTGAATAAATTAGGAAGTGTATTGCCGAGTTTTACAAATTTTGTGTTGAACCAAGGATTTGTTAAAAAGAGCATGGGAATTGCTTCCAAAAGAGAAGTTCCATTATTGGCTCCTGCAACTTTTAGAAAATGGGTGGAAAAGAATAAAATTAGATTGCAAAATGATTCCTATACAAATGGGAAAGTGTATTTGTTTTGTGATGAGTTTACTAATTATTACGATGTGTCTGTAGGTATTGATGCATACGAGTTACTGACATCATTGGGTTACCAAGTTATGGTAATTGATCACGAGGAAAGTGGAAGAGCTTATATTTCCAAAGGTTTTCTTGAGGAAGCAAAAGTTATTGCCAATAAAAATGTAACGATTTTTGGGGATATTGTTTCTGAAAACTGTCCGTTGATAGGAATAGAACCATCTGCTATATTGACTTTTAGAGACGAATACATCCGATTGGCAGATGACAAAAAGAAAGCAGAAAAACTGGCAAAAAATGTATTCACCATTGAAGAATTTTTCAAAAATGAAATTGCAAATAATAAAATTCATTCCGAACAATTTTCTGATGTAGAGAAAAAGATAAAAATTCACGGACACTGTCATCAGAAATCATTGAGTTCTATTGAAGCGACTTTTGCCATGTTGAATTTGCCAAAAAATAGTTCGGTTACCATTTATAATTCGGGTTGTTGTGGTATGGCAGGGTCTTTTGGATACGAAAAAGAGCATTATGACATCAGTATGCAAATGGGAGAGGATACTTTGTTTCCAAAAATTAGAGCCACGGAAACTAATGTTGCGATTGCAGCAGCAGGAACCAGTTGTCGTCATCAAATTTTTGATGGAACAAATAGAAAAGCTTTACATCCGGTTACTATTTTGAAAAGTTGTTTAAAATCGTAAATTGTTTCAAAAAGGTATGAATTTAAATGGTCCTCAGTTAAATATAATTTTTTTTATAAATGATTATAAAGTGCAATCTGACTTATTAAACATACGTATAAAGTCAATTTTCTTTTTTATTAAAATAATAAAAAAATAGCACTTAAGAGACTCCATTAATTCAATTTGTTTTATACTTTTGAAATTTCAAGGTAAATTGCATTATTTGCAAAATAAAAGATTAAAAATTACAGTATATTAATATTTAATGATAAAATTTAGAATATGGCATTATCAGGGTTATTTAGAAAAAAGACAGTACAAGACATTTTAAAACAAGTTGAGAAAAATAATGCAGACGGTCATAATGCCTTAGGAAAACATTTAACCGCTCGAGATTTAACCGCTTTTGGTATTGCGGCAATTGTAGGAGCAGGTATTTTTAGTACTATTGGTAAAGCCAGTTTTGATGGAGGTCCAGCTGTAATATTTCTTTTCTTGTTTACTGCTATCGCTTGTAGTTTTGCTGCTTTTGCTTATGCTGAATTTGCTTCAATGGTTCCCGTTTCCGGAAGTGCTTATACGTATTCTTATGTCGCTTTTGGCGAAATAATCGCTTGGATTATTGGCTGGGCTCTTATTATGGAATATGCGGTTGGAAACATAACCGTTGCCATTTCTTGGAGTGATTATTTTACGGGACTACTGGAAAGTGGAGGAATTAAATTGCCTCAATATGTTCAAATGGATTATTTGTCGGCATCAAATGGTTTTAAAGATGCAACCGCTTTGATGCAAGGTGGAAAATCATTTGGAAACTTATCTTTAGGTTTACAAGAAGCTTATACCGCTTGGACAACTTCCCCAGTTATAGGATCATTTCATCTTGTTGCCGATCTTCCTGCATTATTAATCATTATTTTGATTACTGCTTTGGTATATCGTGGGATGAAAGAGTCCCGAAATGCCAGTAATATAATGGTTGTGGTAAAATTATGCATAGTGTTACTTGTTATTGCTGTCGGTATTTTTTATGTTGACACCAATAATTGGCATCCTTTTACACCAAATGGAGTAGGTGGTGTGCTGAAAGGAGTTTCGGCGGTGTTTTTTGCTTACATCGGTTTTGATGCTATTTCTACTACTGCCGAAGAGTGTAAAGATCCTCAACGCGATTTGCCTAGAGGGATGATGTGGGCTATCATTATTTGTACTATTTTATATATTGCAATAGCTTTAGTACTGACTGGTATGGTAAGTTATAGAGAGTTGAATGTGGGTGATCCATTAGCTTTTGTATTTGATAAATTAGATTTAAAATGGATGTCGGGAATTATTGCGGTAAGTGCAGTAGTTGCTATGGCGAGCGTTTTATTGGTTTTCCAAATGGGGCAACCACGTATTTGGATGAGTATGAGCCGCGACGGATTATTGCCTAAAAAGTTTTCTACAGTGCACCCAAAATTTAAAACACCTTCTTTTGCTACAATAGTTACTGGTTTTGTAGTGGCAGTTCCTGCTTTATTTTTGAACTTAACAATGGTAACGGATTTGTGTAGTATTGGAACTTTATTTGCGTTTGTCTTAGTTTGTGCTGGCGTTTTAGCATTACAAAATAGAACGGATATTCCTCGTGGAAAATTCAAAACTCCTTACGCAAATTCAAAATATATTTTCCCTGTTTTAATTGCGATTGGATTGGTTTATGCATTCGGTTTCAGTAAGAAAGCGACAATGGATTTTGTTACCAATGAAACCCAGATAAATAATTCGGCTGATATTGTAACCTCATTAAATAAAGAAGAAACTCAAAAAGTATATGAATATTTAGTAGGTGTAGATGCTAAAAACATCACTACTGAAACACCGGATTTAGAGCAATTGTTAGGTCAATACCAACAAGATGACGCGAAATATGCCGCAGTGATAGCTGGTTTACCTATTGCAGATTCCGTTAAATATGAAAGTGGTTTTAGTTTATTCAAACATAAAATACCAATGTGGATTTTTCTTATCGTTATGGTAGGATTAGTAGTTTGGTCATGGAAAGAAAACCTATCATTAATTCCGTTATTAGGTTTAATATGCTGTTTGTATATGATGGCTGAGCTTAGTGTTTGGAACTGGATTTATTTCACAATTTGGCTACTTATAGGCTTAACAATATATTTTGGCTTTAGCCGAAATAACAGCAAATTGAATATGAAAGAGATTTAATTTTAAAATTTAAAGCCTAAAAAAAGCGTTTTGATAAATAGTCAAAACGCTTTTTTTTGTTCTAAATGGGATTATAACTTTCCTATAAAAATATTTTTTTATTTTACTTAAGTAAATTATTTCTTCAACTGAAAATCGGGATGACCGCATTGCCATAGCGCAAAAGCATATTGATCAGCAAAATTTGCAAAAGTAACCTCTTTGTCTTCGGTGAAATGACCGTTGTCGTAGTTTACTTTCATCAATACTGGTTTGCCGGAAGTAGAAGCATTTTGAACAGCAGCTGCAAATTTTCCAGGTTGCCATGCGACCACTCGAGGGTCGTTCCAACCAGCAATACAAATTACAGCAGGATATTTTACCCCCGTTTTAACATGTTGCATTCCGTCCATCTCACATAGAGCTTTACATTCAGTTTCATCTTTTACGGTGCCAAATTCTGGGATATTGACTGGTCCATTTGAAGAAAATTCAGCCCGCATGGCATTGGCGACACCAACATTGCAAATAGCAGCGGCAAACAAATCTGGTCTTTCTGTAATTGCTCTCGTAATTAATATTCCGCCAGCACTCGTGCCTGTTCCTGCCAATTTACTTGGTGAAGTATAACCCTGTGCAACAAGGTATTCTCCACAACTGATAAAATCTTTCCAAGTGTTGGGTTTTGTCGTTTTGTAAGCTGCTTTGTACCAATCTTGTCCTTTTTCACTACCGCCGCGTACATGCGGAATAGCGATGACAACTCCTTTTACTGCAAGTGAATTTAATCTAATGTTAAAATAGGGCGACATACTGATACCGTATGCTCCATATGCATCTATTAAGCAAACATTCGAACCATCTTTTTTTAATCCTTTTTTATAAATAATAGAGAGCGGTATCATTACGCCATCGTGTCCTTTAACCTCCACTTCTTCCACAACTAAATTCTTGTAGGAGTCTGGATAGACTGCTGGTTTGTTAAACGGGCTCGCTGAAAAAGTATCCGTATTGGCATCAAATAAAAATTCGGTGAATGGTTTGTTCCAAGAAGTTATGGCTATAAAAAAATCATTGCTTTTGGTGTCCATGCAAGAAATATTTACTAAACCAGTAAAGGGTAATTTTACTTCTGTACTCGAAAAATATTTAGTGTTGTATTTGTACACATGATTATTAATACCGTCACTGTAAGTAAGTAATAAAAAGTCTTTACTGCGGGTAAACGATTCCAGTGTTTGTGTTCCTTTTTCTGGTCCAATTATTTTAGCGGTAGTCCAATTTGGTTTTTTTAAATCTGTGGTGATAAGTTTGTAATTCTTGGCACCATTGTAGGTGATTGCATATATATTATCACCATTCATATCAACGCTTCGAACTAATTTATCATCTATAGTACTAAGAGGTTTCCATTGGATATTTCCAGATTGCAATTGAGCAATAGGTGCATAATAAAATTTCATTTCTCTTTGTACTGTTCCTTCTCCTGCAAAAATATAATCTTTAGAATCTTCAACAAAAAAAGCATAAGGATAAGCTTTGGATTCAATTTTTAAAGCGGGATAGCTTTCATTACTAAAAAAATCAATGTCGGTTTTAACGTCCGTGCTCAATTTGTGTAATTTGGTTTTTGGGTTCAAACGGCTGGTGGGATCAGTGTTGTCAGCAGATTTAATCCACATATAAGTGAAGGCAGTATTATCAAAAGTCCAACTGCCAGGCCCAGCGGTAGCCGTTATAATATCAGGTAAAAACTGTTTGTTGTCCACATTCATAACTTGGATTGTAGAAACTTCGGCGCCACTTTCTGAATAGGCAATCACCAATTTTTTACCATCATAACTGGGGATGATTTGCTGAACGGACAATGTTTTTCCTGGAATAAAAGTCAAGGGATCAAAGAGCAATTGTTCGGCTCCTTGCATACCTTCGCGGTAATATACTTTGCTAACTTTTTCTCCAGGCATTCTTTTTTGATAAAAAATTCTACCATTCTCTTTGATTGGAGCATAATAAACTGCAGGCTGGAGTTTGTCTAATTTTTTCCATTCGGCAATAAGCTCATCTCTTCCTGAGATTTTACTCAAAGTAGTGTTGGTAAGGTCAGCTTGCTCTTTAAACCACGAAATGACATTTGGGTCTTTAAGGTCTTCTAACCAGCGATAGGGATCATTGTAAGTTACCCCAAAATAGGTATCAGTAACGGTTGCCATTTTAGTTTTAGGATAATTCCATTGCGCAAATAATGTTGAACCAAGTAGTAATAAGACGGACGAACTAATAATTTTTTTCATAATAGTATTAATTTGAGTGTTAAAAATAAAATGCTATATTTTTTACCGGTCACTTCTTAATACTTTGGGAAGTTATAGGCTAGTGATAATCATAGAATTAATACAAAATCAACTTTCGTATCAATTGTTAAGGTTTGGGGTATGTTGAAAAGGGGGAGTTTGACTATTAATAGGTAAATCAAATATAGTAAATTTTAATAAAAAATCATCTAATTTAATAGGTAAAGTATTGATAAACAGTGTTTTTTTTGTTTTAAAAATAAAACACTAGTGGAGAAAATAACAAGAAATTTGCACTTTAGTTTAGGTTTTAATATTTTTTACCACCAATTAAATGGCGTAAACTTTCCCGTGTATGGCAGTTAAATTTTGATCAAAAAAAATCCGTTCGAAAGTTTAATTTCGAACGGATTTCAGTAAATAAAAACTAAAAATAATTATGCAGTCTGAGTAGCTTTAGATCTTAAAATCCCCAAATCCATCATGCAGGCGCGCATCATTTGATACGTTCTTTCGATATCGTTGTCCAAACCTATAGAAAACCGGATTAAACCATCCGTCAATCCCATCTCTATTTGTTCTTCCATAGGAATTTCGCTTGATGTAGAAGTTCCAGGAGCACTAAACAACGTTTTATAAAACCCTAAACTAACAGCAAGATAGCCTAGATTTTTTGCCTGCATCAATTCCATTAATTCATTGGCTTTCTCCAAAGTTCCCACGTCCAAAGTCATCATTCCTCCAAAACCATATTCCGGATTAATCATCGTTTTATAAATTTCGTGACTTGGATGACTTTCTAAACCGGGATAAACTGTTTTTAGACCGTCTTTTTCAAAACGCTTAGCCAAATACATCGCATTATGACTGTGTTGTTTCATGCGGATGTGTAGTGTGCGCAAGTTTTTCATCACACTCGCTGAACGCAAACTATCCATTGTAGGTCCAAGTAACATGCTGGCACCACTATTCACATTTTTCAAACTATCAATGAATTCTTGTGAGGCACAAGTTACTCCACCCACAGTATCACTGCTTCCGTTGATGTATTTTGTCAAACTGTGAATCACAATATCAGCCCCTAATCTTGCAGGAGAAACGGATAATGGCGAAAAAGTATTGTCAACAACAAGCGTTAAATTATGTCTTTTTGCAATTTTGGACAAGCCTTCAATATCAGCTACTTCCAGTAAAGGATTGCTGACAGTTTCACAGTATAAAACTTTAGTGTCCCGAGTAATGGCAGTTTCAACAACGTCAAGTTTTGTAATATCTACAAATGTAGTTTTGATGCCTAATCTTGGAGTAAAATTCTTCAAGAAAGCGTACGTTCCACCATAAATTGTTCTGCTTGAAACAATGTGATCACCGGTTCCACATAATTGTAGAAGAGTAGGAGTGATTGCTCCCATTCCTGAAGCCGAAACATTCGCCGTTTCCGTACCTTCCATCGCCGCCAAGGCTCTGTCCAAATATAAATTACTTGGTGAAGAATGACGCGAGTACAAATAGCAACCTTCCATATTGCCTTCAAAAGTATCGAACATGGTTTTTGCCGATAAAAAAGTATAGGTTGATGAATCAGAAATCGAGGGATTTACACCACCAAATTCGCCAAAGTACTGTAAATCCTGAATGTTGTCTGCGGGATTGAAATTTTTCATAGTTGTTTTTTATTGTTATTCGAAGCTGTTCCTGCTATTCGCTATATCTTTTATTTTTTAAAGAAAAAAGTAAAAGGATGCCGCTACTATCAGGGCTAGGGGATTTCGGTCTTTATAAAATCTATTTCAAAATAAAACCATTGTAGATTAATTATCAATAGTATTGTTTAATATTGGATTTTAAAACTATAAAATAGGATTAATGTTATTTAATTTTCTAAATTAGCTACTTAAATAGGATTTATATAGATTTTATTTCAATTCAAATATTTAATAAAAATGACATTAGACGCCATCGATAAAAAACTGCTTTTTTTATTACAATCGGATAGTAAAAAAACAACTAAAGAACTTTCCTTAAAACTCAATCTCTCCGTTACTGCGGTTTATGAACGAATCAAAAAACTCGAAAGAGAAGGAATTATCGATAAATATGTAGTGTTAGTCAATCGTTCGAAAATCGAAAAAGGTTTTGTGGTTTTTTGCCATCTCAAATTAATACAGCATACCAAAGAGTTTCTTACCAAATTCGAAAGTGAAGTAGTAAAACTTAAAGAGGTCCTTGAATGCCATCATGTAAGTGGTGACTACGATTATATTCTGAAAATAGTGGTAAAAGATATGGAAGCCTATCGGGAATTTTTGGTTACCAAACTGACTACTTTGCAGCATATTGGAAGCACGCACAGTACCTTTATGATTAGCGAAGTAAAAAATACGACGATTGTTGATATATAGGTATCGTTTGTTTTATAGCCATAAAATAATTAAATTTGAAATAAATCAGTTGTCCCATGAATACTAAAGAAATTAGACAGAAGCTTATTGAGAATTTTGGAAAACTTATTCAAGACGATACAAAATTAGCGGTTCTTGAAGGGGTTTTTGATGCTATAAAAAATGAAGAAATAATTTCATTGATTCCAGAAAATCACTATCAAAAAGTGGAAGAAGCTAGATTCGAATATCATTCTGGAATTAGTTCTGGAATTTCATGGGAAGAATTAGAAAAGCGATTGAATACTAAATATGGCTTTTAAAATTGTTTTTTCAAGATTAGCGGAAAATGAAATGGAAGTAGCCATTGATTTTTATGAAAGTAGAAGAAAAGGATTAGGTAAGTATTTTTTTGGTTACATAAAAGGATATTTAAAAATAATAGAAGCGAACCCTAAATTATTTGCGATAAAAAAAGAGCCTTGCTTTAGAGAAATAGCGCTTAAAAAATTCCCTTTTGTAATCATCTATGAAGTATTTAAGAATGAAATTATTGTCTACTCTATTTTTCATACTTCTAGAAATCCTTCCAAAAAACCTTAAATCTTATTTTCACTAAAGTTTATAACTGCATTTTCGTAACAAAAAACCTTCTGAATTAAACTTTAAACAAAACTTAATTCCTTAATTTTGTGCAACATTTTATAAAAACACAATAAAAAAAATATACTATGAGTTCATTTGACGTAGTCATTATAGGTTCTGGACCAGGCGGATATGTAGCAGCAATTCGTTGTGCACAATTGGGTTTCAAAACAGCAATTATCGAAAAATATTCCGCTCTTGGTGGAACTTGCTTGAATGTAGGCTGTATTCCTTCAAAAGCATTACTTGCTTCTTCACATCATTACAGCGACATCGCTCATTTTGCAGATCATGGAATTGAAGTTTCGGGTGAAGTAAAAGTGAATCTGGAAAAAATGATTGCACGTAAACAAGCCGTTGTTGACCAAACAGTAGGTGGTGTAAAATTTTTGATGGATAAAAATAAGATTACCGTTCTCGAAGGATTGGGTTCTTTTGTTGATGCTACACATGTTGCTGTTGCAAAAGCAGACGGATCTTCTGAAACTATCGAAGCTAAAAATATCATTATCGCCACAGGTTCTAAACCATCTTCTTTGCCATTTATCAAAATCGATAAAGAAAGAATCATCACTTCTACCGAAGCGCTGAAACTTCCTGAAGTGCCAAAACATTTGGTCATTATTGGTGGTGGAGTTATTGGAATTGAACTTGGACAAGTGTATTTACGTTTAGGAGCTCAGGTTTCTGTAGTTGAATACATGGACAGAATAATTCCAGGAATGGATGCATCGTTGTCTAAAGAATTGACTAAAGTATTGAAAAAACAAGGCATGAAATTCTACGTTTCACATAAAGTGAAATCAGTAGAAAGAAATGGCGATATTGTTGCTGTTCAAGCCGAAAATGCAAAAGGCGAAACAATTACTCTTGAAGGGAATTATGCATTAGTTTCTGTAGGTCGTCGTCCTTACACGGATGGATTAAACGCTGATAAAGCAGGAGTGAAAATAACTGATAGAGGAATGGTTGAGGTAAACGATCATTTACAAACTAATATTCCTAATATCTATGCAATTGGTGATGTAGTTCGTGGAGCGATGCTTGCTCACAAAGCAGAAGAAGAAGGAACAATGGTTGCCGAAATATTAGCAGGTCAAAAACCACATATCGATTATAACTTGATTCCTGGTGTTGTTTATACTTGGCCAGAAGTTGCTGCAGTGGGACAAACAGAAGAACAATTGAAGGCAGCTGGAATCGAATACAAATCTGGAAGTTTTCCTTTCAAAGCACTAGGTCGTGCAAGAGCAGGAGGAGATTTAGACGGGTTTGTAAAAATTCTTGCGGATGCAAAAACGGATGAAGTTTTAGGTGTTCACATGATTGGTGCTCGTTGTGCCGATTTAATCGCCGAAGCAGTAACTGCAATGGAATTCAAAGCATCTGCCGAAGATATTTCTAGAATGTCTCATGCACATCCTACATTTGCGGAAGCAATAAAAGAAGCTGCATTAGCCGCTACTGATAATAGAGCGTTGCATGTGTAAATAGAAAACACAATTTTTTTTTATAATAATAAACCCGTCTCGTTTTAATACGTGACGGGTTTTTGTATTTATAAAGCCAAATTATTTAGCCACAAATAAACTTTTATAATTTCCCCAGTGGGTAAAGATTAAAAATATGTTTCCAAAAAACACAAATAATGCAATAGGTAAGTTCTGCGGTGTTAGGAAAAAATTGATCAATAATATATTTAAAGTAACCGGTAAAATTATAAGATTAGCCAGGGTTACATATCGACCGGTAATAAATGAAACTCCACAGAGAAATTCGAGAGATTTTGCTAAAGGCAACAAATAGGTTGACGCCATTAAACCGACATTGAATGCTTTGAAGTTTCCGGTTGTTTCAGCCTCTGGTGTTAGATGTAAAAAAAAACTAATTGAGGTATAAAGAAAAAGGATTCCAAGTAATGATCGAACAACTATGATTGCAATTTTCATGATATATGGTTTTAAATTGGTTACACATTTAAAATATATTATTGAGATTTGGCACTTTCATTCTTTAAAAAATTCCCGTTTGCATATAACTGAATGTGGATTTAAATTTAATCCCAGTTTAGTGTAAAATTAAATAATTTTGTAGGCCTTAAATCGTTAAATTCAAATAGAATTAGACCGCTCAGACAATACTGATTCAAAAGGTTAAGAAATTAAAAATCAATCTACTATAACAAATTTACAAAAAAATCAGTTAATTTTTACAGTAATCTCTTATTGAAGGAAATATTTTATTGTAATTTTGAATTTTAAAGAAAAATAATTTTTGAGAACTTCTATTCACAAGCAAATTTCGGATCCAAAGGCGTTCAAACAGCAACTTTTATTTTGGGGACAACAATTCCGTGAAGTCATTTTTATGGATAGCAATTCTTATCCGCAACAGTATTCCAGTTATGATTGTATTCTTGCCGTAGATGCTTTCACCGCTATAAAAACAGATTATCACAACGCTTTCGAAGATTTAAATCAATATCAGCAAATTACTAAAGATTGGCTTTTTGGCTATTTGTCGTATGATTTAAAAAACGATGTGGAACATTTGAAATCTAATAATCTTGATGGTTTGGATTTTCCCGATTTATTTTTTTTTCAACCTAAAAAAATATTTTTATTGAAGGGAAATCAACTCGAAATTCAATATCTCAAAATGTGTGATGAAGAAGTGGAAGAAGACTTTGAGGAAATGGTCGAGAGTCAAAAGTCGAAAGTTGAAATTGAAGAGAAAATAACAATCCGGCAACGAATTTCAAGAGAAAATTATCTTGAAAAAGCGGCAAAAATATTGGAACACATTCATCAAGGCGACATTTATGAAGCTAATTTTTGTATGGAGTTTTTTGCCGAAAATGCAACTATCAATCCATTAGAAAAATTTGTAAAACTCAACGAAATTTCTCAGCCTCCGTTTGCCATTTATTTTAAGAACAACAAGCATTTTTTACTATCAGCTTCACCGGAACGGTATTTAAGGAAAGAGGGAGATGTATTAATTTCGCAACCTATTAAAGGGACGACCAAGAGATTTTTGGATGCAATTGAAGATGAAAAATCAAGAAATAAATTGGCTTTAGACCCAAAAGAACGTGCCGAAAATATCATGATTACTGATTTAGTTCGGAATGATTTGTCCCGAACGGCTCAAAAAGGTTCTGTTGAAGTCACTGAATTATGTGTCATCTATTCTTTTATGCAAGTGCACCAAATGATTTCTACGATTACTTCAAAATTAGATAGTCAATACTCCGCTGTTGACGCTATAAGAACTACTTTTCCTATGGGAAGTATGACTGGAGCACCAAAAATTTCGGCACTGAAAATTATTGAAGAACTAGAAGAAACAAAACGCGGTTTGTATAGTGGAGCCGTAGGTTATTTTACACCAAATTGCGACTTTGATTTCAACGTGGTGATCCGAAGTATTTTGTACAATGAGGAAAATAAATACGTTTCGTTTTCAGTAGGAAGTGCCATAACTTCACAATCTATTCCGGAAAAGGAATATGAGGAATGTTTGCTCAAGGCAAAAGCGATGTTTGCTGTTTTACAGTGATCTTAAATTTTATGTAATTTCAAAATTGAAGTCGTGTAATTTCAAAATTAAAGTATTGTATATTCGAAATTAATTAATATATTTGCCTTATAAACAATACGTTATGACTGTCGATAGAGCGATTGTAAAACAAATGCTTTTTTTCAAGGATAAGTATCCAATACTTGCCTTAACTGGTCCAAGACAATCCGGAAAAACAACGCTGTTAAAAGAAGTTTTTCCCGACTATACTTATTTGAGTTTAGAGAATCCCGATTTGAGAGCATTCGCAGAAAATGATCCCAATGGTTTCTTCGAAAAATATTCGAAATATTGCATTTTTGATGAAGTACAAAGAGTTCCTCAACTGTTTTCTTATTTACAGAACATTGTAGATGATAGTAAAATAATGGGGCAATTTATTTTATCAGGCTCACAGAATTTTCATTTGATCAACAATATCGCACAAAGTTTAGCCGGAAGAGTGGCACTTTTTAAATTATTACCTTTCGATTTTAATGAAATGAAATCGGCTAATTTGCTTTCAAATGATTACATAAAAGCCATGATCAAAGGATTTTATCCCGCTATTTATGACAGGGATATCCCAGCAGGTTCTTTTTATAGCAATTATATTCAAACCTATGTAGAGCGTGATATTACCGAACTTATAAATATTAGGGATATTAGGACTTTCAGGACTTTTTTGAGTTTATGCGCATCCCGTGCGGGTCAATTATTGAACTTAAATTCATTGGCTAATGATTGCGGTATTACCCAACCTACTGCCAAAGCTTGGATTTCGGTTTTAGAAAGCAGTTACATCCTGTTTTTACTGCAACCTCATCATAAAAATTATGACAAACGGGTAATCAAAAGTCCAAAACTCTATTTTTATGACACAGGATTGCTTTGTCATTTATTGAAGATAAAAGATGAAAATCAAGTTAAATTCAATTCATACATAGGACATCTGTTTGAAAACATGATAGTTTCTGAATATGTGAAGCAAAATTATCATCAGAATTTAATGAAGGAATTTTGGTTTTGGCGCGATTCAGCCGGTCATGAAGTCGATTTGATTTCGCAGGACGATGATTTGCTGGATGTAATCGAAATTAAGGCTACGGCAACAGTGTCTCAGGATTTATTTAAGGGATTGCTTTATTTTGAGAATCTCGCCAAGGATAATGTGAGGGGCAAAACGTTGGTTTACGCAGGATTGGATAATCAAAAACGTACCATTGCCAATGTTATTTCTTGGTATGATTTAAAATAACTAAATTTGAAAAATGCTACACAAATTACAAAATGATCTCACCCATAATTTCCAGTTTTTAAAGGGGAAAAAGTTGCTTTTGGCCACAAGCGGAGGATTAGACAGTATGGTAATGGCTAATTTGTTTCATAAGTTAAATTATGAAATAGCGATTGCGCATTGCAATTTTCAGCTTCGAGGAATGGAAAGTTTTGAAGATCAGAATTTTGTTCAGGAATATGCAAATGCGAACACGATTCCTCTTTTTGTAACACAATTTGATACTAAAGCTTTTGCTGAAGATTATAAATTATCGACGCAAGTTGCCGCTCGGGAGTTGCGATACAATTGGTTTTATGAGCTTTTGGAAAATGAAAAGTACGATTATATTCTGACGGCACATCACGCCGATGATAATCTGGAAACCTTTCTGATAAATCTTACTCGAGGAACCGGATTAGAGGGTTTGACTGGAATACCGGAGAAAAATGAAAACATAATTAGACCACTTTTACTTTTTTCGAGGGAAGAAATTGAAAATTATGCAAAAGAAAACAATATACATTGGAGAGAAGACAGCTCTAATGCTTCGGATAAATATTTGAGGAATAAAATCCGTCATCATTTAGTTCCAATGTTAAAAGAACTAAATTCCAATTTTCTAACTGCCTTTCAAAAAACGCAAACCTATTTGCAGGAAGCACAAGATATGGTTGAAGATGCTTCAATAATAGTTTATCAGCAAGTGGCAAAGCAAGAAGGTGACGATATTCATTTTGATTTGAATCAACTGAAGAAATTACCGAATTATAGATCGTATTTGTACCAATGGCTCAATGAATTTGGATTTTCGGCATGGGACGATATTTATGATTTGGTCGAAAGTCAATCAGGTAAACAGGTTTTTTCTGCGGAATATCGATTGTTGAAAGATAGAGATTCTTTAATTCTAAGTCCAATAAATTTTGTACATGAAGAAGAGTTTGTAATTGAAGAAAATCAGCAAGAAGTTAAGATTCCCTTAAAACTTTCGTTTTGTAAAGTAGCCGACATTAGTTTAGTTTCAAATACAACTATATTTGTGGATGCGGAAAAATTACAATTTCCTATGGTTTTGCGCCATTGGAAGGAGGGAGATATTTTTCAGCCCTTTGGAATGGAAGGAAAATCCAAAAAAGTAAGCAAGCTTTTTAAAGACGAAAAATTGTCCTTAATTGAAAAAGAAAATACATGGCTTTTATGTTCCAATAATCAAATAGTCTGGGTTATTGGGATTCGTCAGGATGAACGTTTTAGAATAGAAAATAAAAAAGAAAACATACTTAAAATACAATTAGAATAATGAGGAATAAAATTATTTTTTTACTGCTTGTTTTTTTGGCTTTCGCCAAAGTAAATGCACAAATTCTGGATCCTGCAAAATGGACTACTAAAATCGAAAAAAAATCGGAGAATAATTACCTGCTTACTTTTAATGCCGTTATAGAAAAGGACTGGCATATGTATTCCCAGTTCACTCCTGACGGTGGACCACTGCCATTAGAGGTTATTTTTAAAAATCAAAAAGGGAATTTTACCTTAGTGGGCAAAGCTAAAGAAAGCAAAACTACCACCGCTTTTAATGATGTTTTTGGTGTTAATGAAACTTTTTTTCGCGATAAAGCTCAAATTCAGCAACAGGTTACAATCATAAATCCAAAGCTTACTACAATTGAAGTCGATTTGAATTATCAGGTCTGTAAAGAGGCGTGTATTAATTTGGAAAAAAAATTCACTTTTGCGATTCCTTCAGCGTTAAAAACCTCAGTTGATGCTTCTAAAAAAGAGGCTATAGCTGCAGGTACTGTAAAATCAGATTCAACGGTTGTAAAAACCGAAGTAGAAAAAGCGACTGTTATTCCTACTAAAGTTAATATGCCTGATTCAAATCCTGTAACTAAAAGAGGGCTATGGTCCATATTTTTTATCGCTTTTTTCTCTGGATTTGCCGCTTTGCTTACGCCTTGTGTCTTCCCGATGATTCCAATGACGGTAAGTTTCTTTACCAAGCAAAGTAAATCAAGAGCCAAAGGGATTAAAAATGCACTTATTTACGGGGTTTCCATTATATTTATCTACGTCGTCTTAGGATTTTTAGTGACTTGGATTTTTGGTGCCGGAGCTTTGAACGCATTATCAACGAATGTTTGGTTTAATATCATTTTCTTCGTTTTATTAATTGTTTTTGCATTTTCATTTCTTGGTGCATTCGAAATTATGCTGCCTCAATCGTGGGCTAATAAAGTAGACAGTCAAGCCGACAGAGGCGGAATAGTTGGAATTTTATTTATGGCATTGGCACTGGCCATTGTGTCGTTCTCTTGTACGGGACCTATTGTAGGAACATTATTAGTGGAAGCCGCTTCCAAGGGAGGTATCGCTCCAATTATAGGAATGTTCGGTTTTTCATTAGCATTAGCCTTACCATTTATGTTGTTTGCCATGTTTCCGGGTTGGTTGCATTCTTTACCAAAATCAGGTGGATGGCTGAATACTGTAAAGGTAGTATTAGGTTTTCTGGAGTTGGCTTTGGCTTTTAAATTTTTGTCGAATGCTGATTTGGTTTTGCAAATGCATTTATTAGAACGGGAAGTTTTCTTGGCTATTTGGATTGCTATTTTTGGAACGTTAGCCTTCTACTTATTCGGAAAAATTACTTTACCGCACGACAGTCCTTTACCTCATATTTCTGTGGGAAGATTATCCTTTGGATTAGTTGTTTTAATCTTTACCATATATTTAATTCCCGGACTTTGGGGAGCACCATTAAAATTAATTAATGCTTTTCCGCCGCCAATGGAATATAGCGAAAGTCCAATGGGTTTTGGAGGTTCCGGAGTAACGGAATCATCAGTTGTTTTGCCGGATGGGGCAAAAAGCGGACCACACGGTTTGGTTGTTTTTGATGATTATGAGAAAGGTTTGGCCTACGCCAAAACAGTAAATAAACCCATAATGCTTGATTTTACGGGTTATGCCTGCGTGAATTGCAGAAAAATGGAAAATAATGTCTGGTCAGTACCTAGTGTTTTATCCTTGTTAAAAAATCAAGTCGTACTAATTTCTTTATACGTGGATGATAAACGAGAGTTGCCTAAAAACGAACAATTTGTTTCGAAAACAACAGGTTCTGATATCGAAACGACAGGGGATAAGTGGACGGATTTTATGATTTCAAAATATAAAACCAATACCCAGCCTTTATATGTTCTAACTGATTTGGAAGGAAATAGTTTAAATATTTCAAAACCAACAATCAGTTATGTAGCAGCCGCTGAATATGAAATGTGGCTAAAAACTGGAATCGAAAGTTTTAATAAGACAAAGTAATACTGGATTCTAAAATTGGATTGCTACCGCGGTTAGTTTTAAAATTGTTTACTTGTTACGTTTAAAACGTAAATTTTTAGATTCGAAAAAACAAAACCATTAATCTCAATTTAATCATTGAGATTTTTTTACCTTTCAAAACATTTTATCTAATCAAACTCATGAAAAAATTACTTGTTATTTCACTTTTATTTATTGGAGCACTAGTCTTTGCACAAGACAATAAAGTGAATTTTGTTGCTGAAAATTACACTAAAAAAGAGGTTCACATTAAAATGCGTGATGGAGTAGAGCTCTTTACTGCTATTTATTCTCCAAAGGATGTCTCCAAAAAATATCCGATTATCATGCAAAGAACACCTTATAATTGCGCTCCTTATGGGGAAAGCGAATTTAAAAAAAGCATCTCGCCAAGTGAGACAATGATGAAAGAGGGTTATATTGTGGTATATCAAGATGTTCGTGGTCGTTTTATGAGCGATGGATTATACGACAATATGCGTGCATATATACCCAATAAAAAAAGTAAAAAAGACACCGATGAGGCATCAGATACCTACGATACTATTGATTGGTTAGTTAAAAATATTGCTAATAACAATGGGAATGTGGGTACTTGGGGTATTTCTTATCCTGGATTCTATGCTACCTATTCTTTATTGAGTAATCATCCTGCATTGAAAGCCGTTTCTCCACAGGCCTGTATCAGTGATTTCTTTTTTGATGATTTTCATCATAATGGAGCGTACTTATTAAGTTATTGGAAGGCAACTCCATTGTTTGGACCACAAAAGTCAAAACGAACTACTGAAGCATGGTACAAATTTCCGGATTTAGGTACAAAAGATGATTATCAGTTTTTTTTAGACGCTGGTTCTTTATCTAATTTAGATAAATATTATGGAAAGGAAGACGAATTTTGGCAACAGCTAAAAGAGCATGTTAACTATGATGATTTTTGGAAAAAAAGAGGCATTTTACAGCATTTGAAAACGATTAAACCAGCAGTAATGATTGTTGGAGGTTGGTTCGATGCCGAAGATTTGTATGGTCCATTAAACACCTACAGTACGATTGAAAAAAGCAGCAAAAATTACAATACTATCGTGATGGGTCCTTGGAGTCACGGGGATTGGGCAAGAAATTCAGCCGAACAGGTTATTGGTAATATTAAATTTGGAGATAGTATTTCTGGATTTTTTCAGAAAAATATTGAAGCCAACTTTTTTCGTCACTTTTTGAAAAATAATGGAAAAGGGGAAAATAAACTACCCGAAGCCTATGTTTTTGATACTGGTAACAAAGAGTGGAAAACATACGAGACTTGGCCACCCAAAAATACGGAGAAGCAAGATTTCTTTTTGCAGGAAAATAAATTGAGAAAAATGGGAGCTAAGAATATATCATTTCAAGAATTTATAAGTGATCCTAAAAAACCGGTTCCATCATTTGAAGATATTAATCAAAAAGGAATCACGCCAAGGAAATATATGACGGACGATCAGCGATTTGCTTCAAGACGCCCAGATGTAGTAGTTTTTGAAACCGAAATTCTAAATGACAATACTACTTTGGCAGGAGATATTTTAGCCAAACTGCAAGTTTCCACTTCAGGAACTGACGCCGATTGGATTGTTAAAGTAATTGATGTTTTTCCAAAAGACGAACCGGAAACCAAGGAAATTGCTCCATACCTGAAAATGAGTAATTATCACATGATGGTTAGAAGCGAAGTGATGCGTGGCCGTTTTAGAAATAGTTTTTCAATTCCGGAACCTTTCGTTGCCAATGAAAAAACGGCTGTTAACATCAAATTGCAAGATGTTTTCCATACTTTTAAAAAAGGACACAAAATCCAAATTCAAATTCAGAGCACTTGGTTTCCATTAATAGATTTGAATCCACAAACTTTTGTAAATAATATTTTTTATGCAAAACCAGAAGATTTCCAAAAACAGACACATAGGGTTTATAATGACTCTGAAATTGAGTTTACTGTTTTGAAATAAGAAAATCAGCTTTTTAAATTGATTTTAAATTTTTTAATTTCAAAAATAATATAAGTTTTAATTATAAAACGAAGAATCCCATTCGCCAAGGTGAATGGGATTTTTTTGCTCAATATTTATTGATTGCTGCTTAGATTATTCAATCGAATCCTAGGTATATCTACAACCTTTGAACGATTAATTAACGCAATGAAGATACGGATAGGAATTATATTTTTTTCAATCCGGCAGTATGGAAATGTAATTATATATGAGTTTTCTCAATTTCAGTTTTGTGAATTAATAAAAACAGCATTGATTTTTGTTTTTAGTTAGATGTAGAACACTTTAGATTACGATAATTCAACAATTTTTTTAAGAAAAATTTTTTCAATTTAATATAAAAATTGATTTTAAAAAATTACATTCTTACTATTTTTTTTCATTTTCATTAAGTTGAAAACACAATATATGTAGTTGGTAGCTTTAAATATTCATTTCATCGAAAATGTAAAAAAAAGAAGATTAATGAATTCTTAATTTTATACATTAGTACTCAAGTATCTAAAAATTAGGCTCTTATTAAGATGTTTTTTTACCTACAGAAAAGCATTTTTTGTTTTTTTCAAATGATTTCCATTGCAATAAATCAGCCAAATAGAACCCCCATTCTATTGATTTACATTTTACAGTTAGACATATCGTATTTTTTATATAATTATTTTAATTCAATAAGTATGAAAACATTTCTACCTAAATCAAGATTTTTAACCTTCGTTTTTTTAATTACCAATTTGTTTTTTGCTAGTCTGGCTTTTGGGCAGACAATTGCAACTGATCTATTGGATTATCCTCCTGGAGCAACCGCAATAATTACAGGAACTGGTTTTACGCCAGGTGAAACGGTAACCTTACAAGTCTTACATACCGATGGCGTTCCCTCCGGTACGGATGCACAATACCATCAACCATTCACCGCTATTGCAGATGCAAATGGGGATGTTTCATCCACATGGTGGGTGCCTAATGATGGGGATGCCGCTGGGGCAAATTTTAAATTAACTGCGGATGGGGTTACATCATTAAGACATGCGGAGTGGTTGTTTACGGATAGTGCTTCATGGACATTGTCTATATCACCCACGTCAGCATGTCTTAACACTTCTACAAATTTTACATTAACGGCTACAGGAACTAGTAATAGCTCTAATAATAAGGTTGGTTGTATTAAGGTAACCTTACCTGCAACATTTTCGAGTTTAGGTACCCCAACAATTATTTCCTATACCTCGGCTGGATGGACTATTAGTCTATCAGGTAATATAGTTACATTATCGAATTCCACAAAACTTGGATCAAATGATGATGTGGTATTCTCAATCAATGCTACACCAACAACTACAGCGGGCTCTCCATTTTCATTGACTGGCTTAGCATCTTTAAATAGTAGTTGTCCGAGTATTCCAACGGGACAGGACATATATACGAGTCCAACTTTAAATCCAACTGTTACAGTTAATCCAATTCTTACACCGTCCGTAAGCATTTCAATTACCAGCGGAGCTAATCCTACCTGTTCTGGAACACCAGTAATCTTTACAGCAACGCCAACCAATGGCGGAGCAACACCATCATACCAGTGGAAGAAAGATGGAGTGAATGTAGGAACAAACAGTGCTACTTATTTAGATGCAGGTACAGCAGGTGGTGTTATTACAGTTGTAATGACAAGCAATGCGATTTGTCCGTCTACACCAACTGCAACAAGCAATGCTATTACACTTGCAGTAACTGCAAATGTTACACCATCAGTAATCATAGCGATAACATCAGGAGTTAATCCAACTTGTAATGGTAGCTCAGTAACCTTTACCGCAACGCCAACCAACGGCGGTACACCTTCTTACCAATGGAAAAAAGCCGGTGTTGATATTGCAGGTCAAACAGCTTCAACATATACTGATACAGGAACAACAGGTGGTAGTATTACTGTTGTTATGACAAGCAATGCAATTTGTCCCTCTACACCCACTGCAACAAGTAATTCTATCGCACTTGCTGTAACTGCTAAGGTTACACCATCGGTAAGCATAGCAATTACATCAGGAATCAATCCAACTTGTAATGGCAGCTCAGTAACCTTTACTGCAACACCATCCAACGGTGGTACACCTTCATATCAATGGAAAAAAGCCGGTGTGGATATAGTAGGTCAAACAGCTTCAACATATACCGATCCTGGAACAATAGCAGGTAGCATTACAGTTGTAATGACCAGCAGTCTTAGCTGTGTTACATCACCAACTGCAATAAGTAATGCAATTGGCTTAACAGTTAATCCAATCCTTACAACATCCGTAAGTATAGCACTAACATCAGGAGTGAATCCAACATGTTCTGGAACCGGAGTAATCTTTACTGCAACTCCAACCAATGGTGGAACTACGCCTTCTTACCAATGGAAAAAAGACGGAGGGAATGTCGGAACAAACAGTGCTACTTATTCTGACGCAGGATCAACAGGAGGTGTTGTTACCGTCGTAATGACAAGCAATGCAAGTTGTCCGTCTACACCCACTTCAACAAGCAATGCTATTACGCTTGCAGTAACTGCAAATGTTACACCATCAGTAAGCATAGCGATAACATCAGGAGTTAATCCAACATGTTCTGGATCCGCAGTAACCTTTACTGGAACACCGACCAACGGTGGTACACCTTCTTACCAATGGAAAAAAGCCGGTGTTGATATTGCAGGTCAAACAGCTTCAACATATACTGATACAGGAACAACAGGTGTTAGTATTACTGTTGTTATGACAAGCAATGCAATTTGCGTGTCTACACCCACTGCAACAAGTAATTCTATCGCACTTGCTGTAACTGCTAAGGTTACACCATCGGTAAGCATAGCAATTACATCAGGAATCAATCCAACTTGTAATGGCAGCTCAGTAACCTTTACTGCAACACCATCCAACGGTGGTACACCTTCATATCAATGGAAAAAAGCCGGTGTGGATATAGTAGGTCAAACAGCTTCAACATACGCCAATCCAGGAACAACAGCAGGTAGCATTACAGTTTTAATGACGAGTAGTCTTAGCTGTGTTACATCAACAACTGCAACAAGTAATGCAATTGCCTTAACAGTTAATCCAATCCTTACAACGTCCGTAAGTATAGGAATAACATCAGGAGTGAATCCAACATGTTCTGGAACCGCAGTAACCTTTACTGCCACACCAACCAATGGTGGAACTACGCCTTCTTACCAGTGGTACAAAGGAACTACAGCAGTTGGAACTGGAGTAACATATACAGAGACAGGAACAACAGGTGGTAGTATTACTGTTGTTATGACAAGCAATGCAATTTGTCCCTCTACACCAACTGCAACAAGTAATGCGATTACGCTTTCAGTTAATCCGCGTCCAACAGGGATAATCAGTGGAACGCAAACCATTTGTACTGGCAACAGTACGACATTAAATATAGCAGTAGCAGGAACTGGTCCTTGGAGCGGAACTATAACTGGCGGCATTCCGTTTAGTGGAAGCAGTAGTCCTATTAGTGTTTCTGTCAGTCCAAGCATAGCAACTACTTATAGTATCCTTACTTTAAGCAATGCAAACTGTTCATCAATAGCAGCAGATCTTTCAGGCAGTGCAACGGTATCCCTAAGAGCTTTACCTGCTGCAACTATCTCAATTACTGGCGCTAACCCAATTTGTTCTGGCTCTACGACATTAATCAAATTCACTGGTCCAAATGATGGAACAGTAACTTATAATATTAATGGAGGTTCTAACATTACAGCCAGTCTAAATAATGGTGGGAATTTTACACTCACAACAGCAGCTTTAACTTCTGATACAACTTATAATCTTGTTAGTGTCGCCTACGGAGATACACCAGGTTGTAGCGCATCGGCAAGTGGTAGTGTAACTATTACAGTGAACAAAGCTCCAGTATTCGCTACTTGCCCTTCAAATTTAACTTCAGATACTTCAGCAGGCGTTTGTAATGCAACAGTAAGCTACACAGCAACTGCTACAGGTACACCTGCGCCAACCTATACTTATTCACTAAGCGGCGCAACTACATTAGCAACAACTAATGGTACTGGAAGTGGTGCAACTTTTGGAAAAGGTGTAACAAATGTAACTATTACAGCAACAAATTCTTGTGGCACAGATACATGTAGTTTTACGGTAACGGTGAAAGATAACATTAACCCAACGATTACTGCACCTACAGCTACAACAGGCACAACGAATGCTGCATGTACTTCTACCAATGTGGTTTTAGGCACTCCAGTAACAGCAGATAATTGTTCAGTAGCTTCAGTCAGCAATGATGCACCTACTGCGTTCCCATTAGGATTAACAGTGGTGACTTGGACCGTAACAGATGGTGCTGGATTAACAGCAACAGCTACACAAAACATAGTTGTAAAAGACAATACTGCTCCGGTAACACCAATCTTGGCTGATGCCACAGGAGAATGTTCGGCTACTGCCACTGTTCCAACAACTACAGACAACTGTTCAGGAATACTTACTGGAACTACTTCTGATGCTTTGACAAGAAGCACTCAAGGAACTTCGGTTATTACTTGGACTTTTGATGATGGAAATGGAAACACTACTACAGCTACACAAAACGTAGTTGTAAAAGACAATACTGCTCCGGTAACACCAATCTTGGCTGATGCCACAGGAGAATGTTCGGCTACTGCCACTGTTCCAACAACTACAGACAACTGTTCAGGAATACTTACTGGAACTACTTCTGATGCTTTGACAAGAAGCACTCAAGGAACTTCGGTTATTACTTGGACTTTTGATGATGGAAATGGAAACACTACTACAGCTACACAAAACGTAGTTGTAAAAGACAATACTGCTCCGGTAACACCAATCTTGGCTGATGCCACAGGAGAATGTTCGGCTACTGCCACTGTTCCAACAACTACAGACAACTGTTCAGGAACAATCACTGGAACTACTTCTGATGCTTTGACAAGAAGCACTCAAGGAACTTCGGTTATTACTTGGACTTTTGATGATGGAAATGGAAACACTACTACAGCTACACAAAACATAGTTGTAAAAGACAATACTGCTCCGGTAACACCAATCTTGGCTGATGCCACAGGAGAATGTTCGGCTACTGCCACTGTTCCAACAACTACAGACAACTGTTCAGGAACAATCACTGGAACTACTTCTGATGCTTTGACAAGAAGCACTCAAGGAACTTCGGTTATTACTTGGACTTTTGATGATGGAAATGGAAACACTACTACAGCTACACAAAACATAGTTGTAAAAGACAATACTGCTCCGGTAACACCAATCTTGGCTGATGCCACAGGAGAATGTTCGGCTACTGCCACTGTTCCAACAACTACAGACAACTGTTCAGGAACAATCACTGGAACTACTTCTGATGCTTTGACAAGAAGCACTCAAGGAACTTCCGTTATTACTTGGACTTTTGATGATGGAAATGGAAACACTACTACAGCTACACAAAACATAGTTGTAAAAGACAATACTGCTCCGGTAACACCAATCTTGGCTGATGCCACAGGAGAATGTTCGGCTACTGCCACTGTTCCAACAACTACAGACAACTGTTCAGGAACAATCACTGGAACTACTTCTGATGCTTTGACAAGAAGCACTCAAGGAACTTCGGTTATTACTTGGACTTTTGATGATGGAAATGGAAACACTACTACAGCTACACAAAACATAGTTGTAAAAGACAATACTGCTCCGGTAACACCAATCTTGGCTGATGCCACAGGAGAATGTTCGGCTACTGCCACTGTTCCAACAACTACAGACAACTGTTCAGGAATACTTACTGGAACTACTTCTGATGCTTTGACAAGAAGCACTCAAGGAACTTCGGTTATTACTTGGACTTTTGATGATGGAAATGGAAACACTACTACAGCTACACAAAACGTAGTTGTAAAAGACAATACTGCTCCGGTAACACCAATCTTGGCTGATGCCACAGGAGAATGTTCGGCTACTGCCACTGTTCCAACAACTACAGACAACTGTTCAGGAATACTTACTGGAACTACTTCTGATGCTTTGACAAGAAGCACTCAAGGAACTTCGGTTATTACTTGGACTTTTGATGATGGAAATGGAAACACTACTACAGCTACACAAAACATAGTTGTAAAAGACAATACTGCTCCGGTAACACCAATCTTGGCTGATGCCACAGGAGAATGTTCGGCTACTGCCACTGTTCCAACAACTACAGACAACTGTTCAGGAATACTTACTGGAACTACTTCTGATGCTTTGACAAGAAGCACTCAAGGAACTTCCGTTATTACTTGGACTTTTGATGATGGAAATGGAAACACTACTACAGCTACACAAAACATAGTTGTAAAAGACAATACTGCTCCGGTAACACCAATCTTGGCTGATGCCACAGGAGAATGTTCGGCTACTGCCACTGTTCCAACAACTACAGACAACTGTTCAGGAATACTTACTGGAACTACTTCTGATGCTTTGACAAGAAGCACTCAAGGAACTTCGGTTATTACTTGGACTTTTGATGATGGAAATGGAAACACTACTACAGCTACACAAAACATAGTTGTAAAAGACAATACTGCTCCGGTAACACCAATCTTGGCTGATGCCACAGGAGAATGTTCGGCTACTGCCACTGTTCCAACAACTACAGACAACTGTTCAGGAATACTTACTGGAACTACTTCTGATGCTTTGACAAGAAGCACTCAAGGAACTTCGGTTATTACTTGGACTTTTGATGATGGAAATGGAAACACTACTACAGCTACACAAAACGTAGTTGTAAAAGACAATACTGCTCCGGTAACACCAATCTTGGCTGATGCCACAGGAGAATGTTCGGCTACTGCCACTGTTCCAACAACTACAGACAACTGTTCAGGAATACTTACTGGAACTACTTCTGATGCTTTGACAAGAAGCACTCAAGGAACTTCGGTTATTACTTGGACTTTTGATGATGGAAATGGAAACACTACTACAGCTACACAAAACATAGTTGTAAAAGACAATACTGCTCCGGTAACACCAATCTTGGCTGATGCCACAGGAGAATGTTCGGCTACTGCCACTGTTCCAACAACTACAGACAACTGTTCAGGAATACTTACTGGAACTACTTCTGATGCTTTGACAAGAAGCACTCAAGGAACTTCCGTTATTACTTGGACTTTTGATGATGGAAATGGAAACACTACTACAGCTACACAAAACATAGTTGTAAAAGACAATACTGCTCCGGTAACACCAATCTTGGCTGATGCCACAGGAGAATGTTCGGCTACTGCCACTGTTCCAACAACTACAGACAACTGTTCAGGAATACTTACTGGAACTACTTCTGATGCTTTGACAAGAAGCACTCAAGGAACTTCGGTTATTACTTGGACTTTTGATGATGGAAATGGAAACACTACTACAGCTACACAAAACATAGTTGTAAAAGACAATACTGCTCCGGTAACACCAATCTTGGCTGATGCCACAGGAGAATGTTCGGCTACTGCCACTGTTCCAACAACTACAGACAACTGTTCAGGAATACTTACTGGAACTACTTCTGATGCTTTGACAAGAAGCACTCAGGGAACTTCCGTTATTACTTGGACTTTTGATGATGGAAATGGAAACACTACTACAGCTACACAAAACATAGTTGTAAAAGACAATACTGCTCCGGTAACACCAATCTTGGCTGATGCCACAGGAGAATGTTCGGCTACTGCCACTGTTCCAACAACTACAGACAACTGTTCAGGAATACTTACTGGAACTACTTCTGATGCTTTGACAAGAAGCACTCAAGGAACTTCGGTTATTACTTGGACTTTTGATGATGGAAATGGAAACACTACTACAGCTACACAAAACGTAGTTGTAAAAGACAATACTGCTCCGGTAACACCAATCTTGGCTGATGCCACAGGAGAATGTTCGGCTACTGCCACTGTTCCAACAACTACAGACAACTGTTCAGGAACAATCACTGGAACTACTTCTGATGCTTTGACAAGAAGCACTCAAGGAACTTCGGTTATTACTTGGACTTTTGATGATGGAAATGGAAACACTACTACAGCTACACAAAACATAGTTGTAAAAGACAATACTGCTCCGGTAACACCAATCTTGGCTGATGCCACAGGAGAATGTTCGGCTACTGCCACTGTTCCAACAACTACAGACAACTGTTCAGGAATACTTACTGGAACTACTTCTGATGCTTTGACAAGAAGCACTCAAGGAACTTCGGTTATTACTTGGACTTTTGATGATGGAAATGGAAACACTACTACAGCTACACAAAACGTAGTTGTAAAAGACAATACTGCTCCGGTAACACCAATCTTGGCTGATGCCACAGGAGAATGTTCGGCTACTGCCACTGTTCCAACAACTACAGACAACTGTTCAGGAATACTTACTGGAACTACTTCTGATGCTTTGACAAGAAGCACTCAAGGAACTTCGGTTATTACTTGGACTTTTGATGATGGAAATGGAAACACTACTACAGCTACACAAAACGTAGTTGTAAAAGACAATACTGCTCCGGTAACACCAATCTTGGCTGATGCCACAGGAGAATGTTCGGCTACTGCCACTGTTCCAACAACTACAGACAACTGTTCAGGAACAATCACTGGAACTACTTCTGATGCTTTGACAAGAAGCACTCAAGGAACTTCGGTTATTACTTGGACTTTTGATGATGGAAATGGAAACACTACTACAGCTACACAAAACATAGTTGTAAAAGACAATACTGCTCCGGTAACACCAATCTTGGCTGATGCCACAGGAGAATGTTCGGCTACTGCCACTGTTCCAACAACTACAGACAACTGTTCAGGAATACTTACTGGAACTACTTCTGATGCTTTGACAAGAAGCACTCAAGGAACTTCCGTTATTACTTGGACTTTTGATGATGGAAATGGAAACACTACTACAGCTACACAAAACGTAGTTGTAAAAGACAATACTGCTCCGGTAACACCAATCTTGGCTGATGCCACAGGAGAATGTTCGGCTACTGCCACTGTTCCAACAACTACAGACAACTGTTCAGGAATACTTACTGGAACTACTTCTGATGCTTTGACAAGAAGCACTCAAGGAACTTCGGTTATTACTTGGACTTTTGATGATGGAAATGGAAACACTACTACAGCTACACAAAACGTAGTTGTAAAAGACAATACTGCTCCGGTAACACCAATCTTGGCTGATGCCACAGGAGAATGTTCGGCTACTGCCACTGTTCCAACAACTACAGACAACTGTTCAGGAACAATCACTGGAACTACTTCTGATGCTTTGACAAGAAGCACTCAAGGAACTTCGGTTATTACTTGGACTTTTGATGATGGAAATGGAAACACTACTACAGCTACACAAAACATAGTTGTAAAAGACAATACTGCTCCGGTAACACCAATCTTGGCTGATGCCACAGGAGAATGTTCGGCTACTGCCACTGTTCCAACAACTACAGACAACTGTTCAGGAATACTTACTGGAACTACTTCTGATGCTTTGACAAGAAGCACTCAAGGAACTTCGGTTATTACTTGGACTTTTGATGATGGAAATGGAAACACTACTACAGCTACACAAAACATAGTTGTAAAAGACAATACTGCTCCGGTAACACCAATCTTGGCTGATGCCACAGGAGAATGTTCGGCTACTGCCACTGTTCCAACAACTACAGACAACTGTTCAGGAATACTTACTGGAACTACTTCTGATGCTTTGACAAGAAGTACTCAAGGAACTTCGGTTATTACTTGGACTTTTGATGATGGAAATGGAAACACTACTACAGCTACTCAAAACGTAGTTGTAAAAGATGTCACTAAACCAGTAATCGCTTGTCCAGCAAATGTAACTCTCAACTGTCAAAATGCAACAACAGTTTCAGCCAATGGATCAGCAACAGCGACAGACAACTGTTCAGCTGTAACAATCACATCATCAGATGTATCGACACAGAATGCAGTTAATACTAATGCGGCTTATTATAATTATACAATCACCAGAACCTGGAAAGCCACTGATGTAGCGGGTAACTTCTCAACCTGTGTTCAAACGATCACAGTACAGGATGTAACTGCACCAGTATGGACTACAATAACTGGAACATTGAATAGAAATGTTACTTGTGGAAGTGCGGGTGAACTTGCATCAGCAAATGCATTGGCACCAGTGGCAACGGATAATTGCAGTTCGGTAATTTATACCAAAACTTCCGGTAGTCTTGTAAGCGGACTAAGTAATACCTATACAAATATCTGGATAGCGAAGGATATTTCTAATAATAGTAGTGCTGTCTTTACGCAAGTAATAACGGTCACTCCAGTCACAATTGACGCATCTGCTAGTAGCAATCCTGTGGCAGTTGGTTCTACTGCAACGCTTTCAGCAACGATTAGTCCAGCTGTTGCTAGTGTTTTGGTCACATTTACTCTTGACAATGGTAATGGAGGAATAACTACCTATACCGCAATTACAAATAATTTTGGTGTGGCAAGTACAACTGTATCTAATTTGCCAGTAGAAGTTTATAAAGTGACTGCTGTTGCGGGTGCTGCTTGCGCATCTTCCGTTGCTTATCTACCGATATACGATCCTAATGGTGGCTTTGTAACAGGTGGTGGCTGGATTAGTTCTCCAGCAGGAGCATATACAGCAACTCTGACATTAACAGGAAAAGCAAATTTTGGATTTGTTTCAAAATACAAAAAAGGTTCAAATATACCTGAAGGTAATACAGAGTTTCAGTTCCAAGCAGGGAACCTTAATTTTGCCAGTTCAACTTATGTGTCAGGATCTCTTGTAATTGCAGGTTCTCAGGCCATTTATAAAGGAATTGGAACTATTAATGGCAGCGGAAGCTATAACTTTATGGTTTCAGCCGTTGATGGTCAGATTAGTGGTGGAGGCGGTCTCGATAAATTCCGAATTAAAATATGGAATAGTGCTGGCGTTATTTATGACAATAACAAAGGAGTTTCGGACAATGGTACACCTACGGACGCAACCAAATTAGGAGGAGGTTCAATTGTAATTCATGAGGTAAATAAGAATACTGTTAAAATATTAGAAATTGATAAAAAACCTCTAGAAGCGCTGCAATTCAATGTGATAGCATATCCTAATCCATCAGCTCAATACTTCACAATCGAGACAGTAGGTGGCACTACCGAAAAAGTAGAAATGGTAGTCTTTGATGTTTTAGGCAGAACAATTAAAAATATAGAAAAATCTGACGGCCAACCTATTTTGTTTGGGGAAGAATTACCAACAGGAGTCTATATAGTTGTAGTCAGTCAGGGTCTGAATCAAAAAACAATCAGGCTGATTAAACAATAATCTAATTTTTACAAAGTATTTATAAATTAACTCCATCCTAATCAATATTGGGATGGAGTTTTTTTATAGATGTTGAAGCTCATTTATTAAAGATAAAAATCAATTATTTTTCCTTCTTGCTTTGACAAGTTACGAACCATTCGAGAAAGCTCATAATATTGAATCCAAATGACTGTTTTATAGGTTCGATAGATGAATTTATAGAATAGAAATTAAGGAAAGTACATATAATTTAGAAGTTTCAAAGTAATGGTAAAAGTCAAGTCTTTAAGCTTGGAAAAACCAAGTTTATCAACATGGATTCAATGGTATTCCATTTTAAATAGGTGAAAATAATGCTTTGATTTTTATGCAAAAAAAAACACTCTGAAAACGAATTATCAGAGTGTTTAAATTTAATATAAAGGAGATTTACAAATATTCTCCGTGTTGAGAAATATCTAAACCTAATTCTTCTTTTTCTTCAGAAACTCTTAAAGGAGTAATTTTATTTACAATAAAGAAAAGGAAATACGATACTGAGAATGCAAATATAGAAACAAGAACTAATGCTTTTAATTGAATTAAAAATAATGTAGCATCACCAAAAATTAAACCTTGGTTATCTCCTACAATCGCATTTACAGATTTTGAAGCAAATACACCTGTCAAAAGCATACCTACCATACCACCAACACCGTGACAAGCAAAAACATCTAATGCATCATCAATTTTACCTTTAGGGAATTTACTCACTACAAGATTACTTACAATACTGGCAATAATACCAATTGCAATTGCATGAGGAATACTTACGAATCCTGCAGCTGGTGTAATAGCTACTAAACCGACAACAGCACCGATACAAGCTCCCATCGCAGAAAGTTTGTGTCCAAGAATTTTATCAAGAAATACCCAACCCATTGCAGCAGAAGCGGCGGCAACTGTAGTGGTTCCTAATGCTTGTGCAGCAAGACTACCAGCTCCTACAGCAGATCCTGCATTGAAACCAAACCAACCGAACCACAATAAACCTGTTCCTAATAATACATAGGTAATACGAGCTGGATTTGCTTTTTGTACTTTTCGTTTTCCTAAGAATATTGCTCCTGCTAGAGCAGCCCATCCTGCACTCATGTGTACTACAGTTCCTCCGGCAAAATCCAATACTCCCCATCCAAAAAATAATCCATCTGGGTGCCAAGTCATGTGACATAAAGGTGCGTAAACGAATAATATGAATAAAACCATAAATAACAAATAAGCCCAGAAACGAACGCGTTCTGCAAAAGCTCCTGTTATCAACGCTGGTGTAATAATTGCAAATTTTGCTTGAAATAAGGCAAACAAGATCATTGGAATGGTTGGAGCCAATTCCCAAGCAGTGTTAGCACTTACGCCTTGAAAAAATAAGTTTGGCATAGGATTTCCAATTAATCCGCCTATTGTTGGTCCAAAACACAATCCAAATCCAACAACAACCCATAGTACGGTTACGATAACCATAGCCATGAAACTTTGTAATACGGTACTAATTACATTCTTTTTACCTACCATTCCGCCATAAAAAAATCCAAGTCCAGGGGTCATTAATAATACAAGCGCTGTGGCAACTATCATCCAAGCTGTATCTCCTGTATCTAATTTTAATGGAACAACGTGGGCACCTAGTGTTGTGGATTCTGCAAAGAGATTAATTGAAAAAATCGATAATACTAGAATGGTGATCAATATCACACTCAAAATAATTTTTCGCATTGTTTTTAGTTTTAAATTTCGATAAAAATATAAAATGATTCTAAACCCCTATGAAAATACAAGTATATTTTTTTATTTTTATTAATTTTTCAATTTACCCCCTATTATTTTATAGGTATGTTAGAATTTAAAGTGTAATTTAATAATTTATTAATCTTGTTTTTATAAATAATTAATCTTTTCGGGAATTATTAAAATTTTGATAGTTTTTAGAGATAAAAAAAATGTATCAATATGATGGTACATCAATCGATACATTTTTTATAAAAATCAGTAAAAAAATTATTATTTTAAAATATGTTGGCTTAAGATTTTATACACTTCATTTATATTATTACTTCCCTTTCCAAATTGTTTCGAAATTGGAGTGCTCTCACTGTTTAGCCAAATTTTTAACTCAGCATCCATGTCGAGTATTCCAGCACTTTCTTTCGAGAATTTTTTGATGCTCGAATAAGGAATTGACATGTAATCTACCTTAGTTCCAACCAATTGCTTCTCCACCAGAATTAGTCGTTTATTGGTGAAAATAAACATATCCCGAATAAGTTTATACGCTTTTTCGATTATCTCTCCATCAATAAGAATGGGTTCAAATTCTCTTGAAATATTTTCGATATTAACTTCTGATGCGTTGCCTAAAATGGCATTAAATAGTCCCATGATTTTAATTTTGATTATATTTTTCCTTGTATCTGTTGTTAAGCTGACTTTGATGCGTTTCCAGACTTATCATTCGACCCTGAATAAAAGCATTAGTCAATTTATTTGTTCTCATATCCAAAGCATCGCCTTGTGATATGAATAACGTAGCATCTTTGCCTTCTTCTAGAGTTCCACATTGTTTGTCGATTCCTAATATTTTTGCCGTATTAAAGGTAATCAATTGTAACGCTTGTTCTTTATCTAAACCATAAGCGGCACAAGTTCCTGCTAAGAAAGGTAAATTTCGAGTATTCATTCTTTCATGACCGCCACTGTTCTCTAACCCTACCAGTACCCCTCTGTCGGTTAATAATTTAGCATTTTTGTATGGTAAATCAATATCTTGATCATCATTTTCAGGCATATCATGAACGCGTTTCAGCAACACGCCAATATTATTTTTTTGTAATAAAGCGGCTGTTTTGTAGGCTTCATATCCACCAACAATTACCATTCTTTTTACACCGTTTTCTTTAGCTAATTGCACTGCATCAATAATTTGTTTTTCCTCATTGGCATGAATATATAAGGTTTCAGTTCCATCAAATAAACCTAGTGTGGCTTCAAAAATTAAATTTCTCTCTTTTGCAATGTTGCCAGAATAGGCTTTAGCATTAGATAAAAAGCTAGTAATTTCTGAGATTTGTTTGACGTAGTCTTTATTCGCTTCAATAGTTCCTGGTTCAAACCAAGATCCGGTTCTCTTAAAACTGGAAGGAAAATTAAGATGGATTCCGTCATTTTCTTTTATCAGTGCATCTTTCCAGTTCCACGCATCAAGTTGTACAATGGATGAAGTTCCAGAAATTCTACCTCCACGAGGTGTGATTTGAGCAATTAGTACACCATTTGGACGTACTGTTTCAATCACTTTTGAATCGGCGGTGTAAGCAATGATACTTTTTACGTGGGGATTAATACTTCCTATTTCCTCCTCATCATCCGAAGATTTTACTGCATCGATTTCTACTAAACCTAGTGTTGAGTTTGGCGCAATAAATCCCGGATAAACATGTTTACCACTTGCGTCAATTGTCGTTTCAAAGGCATCTTTTGCCAATCGTATTAAAGTTGCATCGGCGACTAATGTGATTTTTCCATCAATAAATCCTATGGCACTGTTCTCAATTATTTTTCCATTGCCTAAATGAGCAATGCCATTTAAGATTAGAATAGATTTTGATTGCTTTGGAGCTGGTGTTTGTTGCGCTTTTGTAATTATTGGTACAAAAAGAACCAACAGTAGCATACATATATTTTTACTCATAATTTTTGTATTTTTTGTGTTTGTGAATCTTCGATTTCAGGTTTTTATTGTTCTAAAGTATCACACTGGTATTCTTTTTTCTCCGCTTTTTTAGGTTCTTGAGTAATCATGCCTTTATTTTTTTCTTGCAATAATTGGCCTATTAACTCATTTCTTTCTTTGGCAATAGCTACCCTTTGATCTTCATCTTTTTGAACGTCGAAATATACTACGCCTTCAATTATTGTTTTTTCGGCTTTAGCATAAATAGATAAAGGATTATTGTTCCATAAAACGACATCAGCATCTTTACCCACTTTTATACTTCCTACTTTATCATCAATATGTAATAATTTTGCAGGATTTAAAGTCACGAATTTCCAAGCTTCTTCTTCTGATATATTTCCGTATTTTACCGCCTTCGCAGCTTCTTGATTTAATCTTCTGGACATTTCCGCATCATCTGAATTGTAGGCTACCACAACTCCTGCGTTGTGAAGAATAGGTCCATTATAAGGAATTGCATCATTTACTTCAAATTTATAAGCCCACCAATCCGCAAAAGTAGAAGCGCCAACGCCATGTTCTTTCATTTTGTCGGCTACTTTATAACCCTCAAGAATATGAGTAAAAGTATTGATTCTAAAATTGAATTTTTCGGCTACATTCATCATCATTAATATCTCCGATTGGACATAAGAGTGACAAGTAATAAAACGTTCTTTATTCAATATTTCTGCTAAGGTTTGCAATTCTAAATCTACCCTAGGCGCTTTATTTTTTCCTTTATTGGCTTTATAATTTTTCCAGGCAGTATCATATTCTTTGGCACGTTGGAAATAATCGGTAAAAACCTGCTCAACTCCCATTCTTGATTGCGGAAAACGAGTAGGATTTGTAATACCCCAGTTGGCTTGTTTTACATTTTCTCCCAATGCAAATTTGATGAATTTAGGTTGGTCTTTGTAGAGCATTTCTTCCGCTGATAAGCCCCATTTCCATTTTACTATCGCTGAGCGTCCTCCAATTGGATTTGCAGAACCGTGCAGTAATTGAGAAGTGGTAACGCCACCGGCTAAATCTCTATAAATATTAGTATCTTCGGAATTGACAACATCTTGAATTGTTACTTCAGCACTAGAATTGTGTCCGCCTTCATTAACTCCGGTAGAAATCGCAATATGTGAATGTTCATCAATGATTCCACTCGTTAGATGCTTTCCTTTTGCATCAATAATTGTTGCTGAAGCATCAGAAATATTTTTTCCTATTGATGCAATTTTACCATTTTTAACTAATACATCTGTCTCTTCTAAAATACCGTCTTTTTCATTGGTCCAAACCGTGGCATTTTTAAATAATAAAGTTTGAGGAGTTAATTTTTTTGAATTACCGTAAGCCACATTTGGGAATGTTGTGGCAATAATGGTGTTATTTTTTTCCAATTTTAAAGAATCGATCGGTTTTATAAATGGAGCCGTTCTTACAGCTGACCATTTTACCTCATTTCCATTGAATAAAATTGCTTTTCCAGAAAGTAATTGAATATCATCGATGTATCCTATTAGTCTCGAGAAAGTTGTTTTTGTTGAATCCGCAGATTTCATTACAGTTGAAATCCAATTATTCGAAACCGAAAGTTTGGAACTGACTTTTTTGGAATCAACTGTTGTAATTATCGATTTTGGAGCAGCAATCTCACCGCTGATTTTCCATTTGTACTTTTGATTATCCACGCTCAAATCGTAATCGCCGCGTATATCTTTAATTGTTATGTCGTTAACAACAAACTTGTTTCCTTGAACCCAGTTTTCATAAAGTATTGTTTTTTCATCGAAAATTTCTCCAGAAGTTATTACAAAATCGGCGAAACTACCGGTTTTTAAACTTCCTATTTCATTGCTTTTTCCCAAAATCGAAGCTGGAATTGTTGTCAACGCTTCTAATGCTTTGGTTTTATCAAAACCATATTTAATGGCTTTTAGAAGATTTGTTCTAAAATCTTCCACCTTTTTTAATTTGTCGGTGGTCAAAGCGAAAACAATACCGTTATCAGACAGAACTTTAAGATTAGTAGGAGCCTGGTTCCAAAAACGCAAATCTTTCAATTCCATTTGGTTGGCTTGGTTTGGGTCTGAAACATCATAAGCTTCAGGGAAATTAATTGGGATAATTAATTTTGAATTTGTTTTTTTTATTTCATCGATTCTTTCAAATTCATTTCCTATTCCTTTCAATACATAGTTCAAGCCAAATTCCTTAGCTATTTTTGAAGCTCTTAAACTATTTAACTTATCACCCGAATCAAATATTTGAATTAGATTTTCATTTTTGGATAATGCTTCCAATGATAAATCTTTGGTTATGGAATTTCCATTTTTATACCAATCTAAATCTAAATACATTTGACGCAACAATGCCATCATTCCCATTAAGGAACTAGGGTAAGATTGATTTGTTGTTGTACTTCGCGTAAACCCAAAATGATTGGTCACTTTCTCAGATAGCAATCGAGTGTTTTTATCAAAATTGTTTAAAGCGATTAAGGTTCCTGTTCCACGAGCAATTCCATCTTGTACATGTGTACCAACAACTCCAAATCCAGCTTTTAATAACTCTTCGGCTTTAGGTTGATCATAGTTGAAATTCTCATACCCATTGACTTCTGTGCGAATATTTTCATTCCAATAATGACCTTCAATTTTTGTGTCATATATTGGATTTCTTCCTGCCGCAGAATTATTTTTTGGTTTTTCTATTCCAAAGCTGGTGTAAATATCAATAAAAGAAGGATAAATTGACTTACCCGCGAGATTAATCGTGGTGCAGTTTTTTGGGTTAATACTATTGGTTCCAACGCTAATTACTTTGCCGTTTTGAATTAATAAAGTACCATTTTCGATAATTTGTGTGGGTGTCACATAAATTTTGGCATTTGTAAAAGCGGTGAAATTGTGGTTAATATTTTGAACACCTTCGTTATTTGGAAAATATTCTTGGGCATAAATTTTGGGTAATGAAACACTTAAAAAGAGCAGAAGTAAGATTTTTTTCATGGTTTGGTTTGTAAATATTGCCTAAAAATATATAAAATGTAAGGGTGAACAGTGTATTTAATTCATTTTAACATTTGTTTACCGATTAAGTACTTAAAATTAAATTCAAATATTCATGTTTTTATAAATATTAGTGAATATTTTAGAGGTTTTTGGGCGTTTTATTAAATGATGTATAATTATTTGTATTTATTAGAAATGTTTTTACTAATTTTCATACAAAATTAACAAACATGCTAGTTAAAGTTTTCGGAAGTGCCGTTTTTGGAGTTGAAGCTACAACTATTACAGTTGAAGTAAATATGGATAAAGGAATAGGCTATCATTTGGTTGGTTTACCAGATAACGCCATTAAAGAAAGCAGTTATAGAATTGCCGCTGCATTGAAGAATAACGGTTACGCGATGCCAGGCAAAAAAATCACCATTAATATGGCTCCCGCCGATTTACGCAAGGAAGGTTCCGCATATGACTTGACTTTAGCAATAGGAATTCTTGTGGCCTCCGCCCAAATTAAAGCAGATGAAATTGATAAATACATCATTATGGGAGAGCTTTCTCTCGATGGTGGTTTACAACCTATACGAGGGGCTTTGCCTATCGCCATAAAAGCGAAAGAAGAAGGTTTTAAAGGTTTTTTTCTTCCAATGCAAAATGTGAAGGAAGCAGCAATTGTTACTGGATTAGATGTTTATGGTGTTGAGAATGTACAAGAAGTCATTGATTTTTTAGAAGGAAAAGGAACTTTAGAACCAACAGTAATTGATACCAGAGCGGAATTTTATAAAGATTTAGATTTTCCTGAGTTTGATTTTTCAGATGTAAAAGGGCAGGAGAGTATAAAGCGTTGTATGGAAATAGCTGCCGCCGGCGGTCATAATATTATTTTGATTGGTCCACCTGGAGCGGGAAAAACGATGCTTGCCAAACGTTTACCGAGTATTTTACCACCAATGACTTTGCGAGAAGCATTAGAAACAACCAAAATACATAGTGTAGCTGGAAAACTCAAAGAAGTAGGATTGATGAATCAACGTCCGTTTAGGAGTCCGCATCATACCATTTCGAATGTTGCTCTTGTAGGAGGCGGAAGTTATCCACAACCTGGAGAAATTTCTATGGCACATAACGGTGTTTTGTTTCTAGATGAATTACCGGAATTTAAGCGAGATGTTTTGGAAGTAATGCGTCAACCCTTAGAGGATAGGGAAGTGACGATTTCTCGAGCCAAATTCACGGTTACTTATCCATCGTCATTTATGCTGGTTGCCAGTATGAATCCAAGTCCGAGTGGTTTTTTCAACGATCCGGATTCGCCGCAAACTTCTTCGCCGCATGAAATGCAACGATATTTGAGTAAAATTTCGGGACCTTTATTAGATAGAATAGACATTCATATTGAAGTAACGCCAGTTCCTTTCGAAAAATTATCCGATGATCAAAAAGCAGAAAGCAGTGTTGATATTCGAAAAAGGGTAACGGCTGCGAGGGAAATTCAAACGGGACGTTTTGAACAAATGGAAAACATACATTATAACGCACAAATGAATACAAAACATATCAGGGAGCATTGCGCTCTTGATGACGTTTCTAAACAATTATTGAAAACGGCAATGGAGCGATTGAATCTTTCAGCTCGCGCCTACGACAGAATATTAAAAGTAGCCAGAACAATCGCTGATCTTGATGCAGCTCCAAAGGTTATTTCCAGCCATATTGCTGAGGCAATACAGTATAGAAGTTTGGATCGTGATGGGTGGTTGGGCTAAAATAGATTTCAGATTTTTGATCAACGATTTTTGATTTCAGATGTCTAGACTGCGCTCCTCAAAATCTCCGACTTTGAGGTAGTGACTCTCGGTTTTCGACCGATTTTATTTTGGTTCGTTCTATTTTTATGTCAGTCACAGACTGACGAACGCATCCTCAAAGTCAGAGACTTTTCGGAGCGAGGCGAGTAATTTATAAGTCCGTTACATACTGACGAACGCATCCTCGACTTGGATACTTTGTATCGCGTGAGCGAAAATTTCAGATTTAATGCTCCGCAAAGTCTCCGACTTTGAGGCAGTGATTTTCAGTCTCTGACTGACCCTAAAAAGACAAAATGAAAGATAAAGAAGGATTTATAATTCGAGATCAATCCAAACCGCATTTTATAACTGCGACGGTTGTAGACTGGGTTGATGTTTTTTCTAGAAAAACGTATAAAGATTGTATTATCGAAAGCTTGGATTTTTGCATTAAAAACAAAGGAATGATTTTGTATGGATTTGTAATTATGTCCAATCACATTCATTTAATTATTCAATCAGAAAACAATAAATTATCTGATTTGATTCGGGATTTCAAGAAGTTTACAGCAAAGACTATTTTGAGTAAAATAGAAACTGAGCCAGAAAGTAGAGCCGATTGGATGCTGAAACGTTTTGAATTTGCTTGTAAAAGTCACAGTCGAAATGAAAAATATCAGTTCTGGCAATATGGGAGTCATCCTGAAGAAATTTTTTCAGAAAAGTTCTTTTGGTCGAAATTGGATTATATACATTTGAATCCTGTTCGAGCAGGAATAGTGCATAAAGCTTCTCATTATATATATTCCAGTGCTTCAAATTATGTGGAAGATAGTGGAATTATAGCAATTACAAAAGTTGATAATCCGGTAATTGATGTTTTGAAACCACAATCGATTAGCACTTTTGATAATTGGTGACAAAGGTCGGAGACCTTATTACACATCCTCAAAGTCATAGACTTTGCGGAGCGAGCGAGTAGGGAAGAAAGAAAAGTATAGAAATAAATAAGTCAAAAAGAGATTTCGATAGAAATCTCTTTTATTTTTGCCAGATGTTAGAAATTCTTTACCAAGACGAATATATTATTGCAATTAATAAACCAAGTGGATTATTGGTTCACAAATCATTTTATGCGCGCGATGCAAAAGTGTTTGCTATTCAAGAATTAAGAAATCAAATAGGAGGGCAACACGTTTATCCTATTCGTCGGTTGGATCGCAAAACATCTGGTGTCTTGTTATTTGCGTTGGATGCAGCCGTTTTGAAAATTATGAATGATCGTTTTGCCTCACGCGAAGTCGAGAAAAAATATTTAGCAATTTTACGTGGTTGGTCACCGGAAGAGCTAACGATTGATTATGATTTAACCAATGATGATGGTATTATACAAAATGCTATAACCTATTTTCATCGATTGCAAACTACCGAAATTGAGTTAGAATTTAACAATAAACAAACGTCACGATATTGTTTGGTAGAAGCGATTCCTGAAACGGGGCGAATGCATCAATTGCGAAAACATTTCAAACATATTTTTCACCCCATTTTAGGAAGTCGCCCACATGGTTGTAACAAACAAAATAAATTATGGTTGGAGAATTTTGAACTGAAAGAAATGATGCTTCATGCACATCAGTTAATTTTTAATCATCCAATAACAAATGAACAGCTTATCTTGAATGCAAAGATTAATGAAGAGTTTAGGAGAGTAGGTACTATTCTTAATCTAGATTTGAATACCTATGAATAGAATACTAATTTGTAAAGTAATGCTTTAAATTATTGTTGTATTTTAAAACAACAGTTTTCAGTATAAAGAGGAGTAGATTTCAGATTTTTGATTGACGATTTTTGATTTCAGATTTTTATCGCAACGTTCCACAGAGTCTCTTATTTTGAGGAAGTGACTTTCTATTTATAATCGATTTTTTTTTTTTAATATTTGAATTTTAAGGTCAGTCGGATACTGAAAAAAACATACTCAAAGTCAGAGACTTTGCTTAGCAGGTTTTAAAATTTGCTAAATTGATCATGAAATTGCTAGTGCGAGCGTCCCGCTCGTACCTATTATAAATTTATAGTGATTTACTTTTGTTAGTGTTCACGAGCAGTACACTCGCGCCAGCGGGGGTCAAAACTTACCGAAAACTTAGCAATGAAGTTTTGCGCGCTGTTACAAGTAGTCGCAATTAATTCTTCAATTCGGATATTGAATCAGTAATTTCTTGTTGATTATATTTTCCAGTTAGTATTTTGAAATCACCATTTTTATTAAGAATAACTATTGATGAGCAAGTTTTATCTTTAGGAAAAAAAATGTTGCGAATGATTTCGTTTTTGTCAATATGAATATTATTGTTTTTAGATATTTGATTTCTTCCTATGCAGTCAGAATAAACAAATTCTTTTTTAGCATTTTTTAGATCTACATTTTTATAAAATTCACTCCAATAATCAATTGTTTGAGTAATATTTTTTTCATAATCTAAATCTGAAAAATTTATCGGCGTTATGAAGTTAATAACCAATATATTTTCATCATGCCAATTAAACTCTGTTTCAATAGATTTGATTTCTGTCAATGTAAGTTTAACAAAACGAGGAATTGAATTTTGAGCACTTGATTTTAAACCAAAAAATATAAATAATATTAAAATCCATTTCTTCATTTTGAGTTGTTTTTTTTAGCAATTACAGCTGACTTGCTTGTATGTCTGACAAAACCATACAAAGCCACCCAATTCAGGGTCGATAGGTCTCACAACAGTCATACTATTTATTCCAAATATATTGATTTTTTCTTACAAGTCATCTTGCTATTGTAAATTTATGGGATGAATTTACAAATACTATTATGAAAATTAAAACGCTCTAAATAGCCCCGATAGAAATGAAAAACCTAGTAGGAGCTGGTGTTCAGCTCTTACTAGGTTTGTAATGTATAGCGGGAAATATGTTCTAAAAAAACGAAAATATGCTGCTCCTAAAAAAGAATAAAAATTAATTATCTATTAGAACGTCGGTCATTATTTTGACTTGGACGTCTTGGACCAAAACTATTATTGCTGCTACGGTTTGTAGTGTCTGTTTTTGGTTTTCGCGGAGTTGAATCGCGTTGTTGTCTTCCTTGCCCTTGTTTAATAGGTTCTTTGGAAGCGTTTGGATCTGGCTCAAAACCTTTGATGTTTTCTTTAGGCAAATTCAAACCAACTAATTTTTCTATATCACGTAAAAAAACAGTTTCGTCCGGGCTGAATAAAGAAATAGCTTCTCCATTGGCTCCAGCTCTTCCGGTACGACCAATTCGGTGTACGTAATCTTCGGGAATATTCGGCAATTCAAAATTTATAACATGAGGTAATAATGGAATGTCTAAACCTCTAGCGGCAATATCAGTAGCTACTAAAGCAGTTAGGCTTCCGTCTTTGAAACCCGCTAAAGCTTTGGTTCGTGCACCTTGACCTTTGTTACCGTGAATGGCTGCTGCTTTGATTCCGGCACTAATCATGCTTTCAGTCAGTTTATTAGCACCTTGTTTGGTGCGGGTGAAAACCAAAATTTGTTTCCAGTTCCCTTCGGTAATCAATTTAATTATTAATTCGGTTTTTTTCTCTTTTGCAACAGGATATACGATTTGAGTAATGGCATCCACTGTTGTATTTTCTGGGGTTGCCTCGACATGAACTGGATGGTGCAAAATACCCATTGCTAATTTCTTGATGTCTTTTGAAAAAGTTGCAGAAAACATCAAGTTTTGCCTTTTTGAAGGTAATACTTTCAGGATGCGCTCAATATCTCGTAAAAATCCCATGTCCAACATGCGATCGGCCTCATCTAAAACTAAAATTTCCACTTTGGCAAGTGATATTAAACCTTGATTTTGCAAATCGATTAATCGACCAGGAGTTGCAACTAAAATATCAATTCCTTGGCGCAATAACGCAACTTGTGGTTTTTGGTTTACGCCTCCAAAAATTACGGTACTGCGCAAGTCTAAAAACTCACTGTATTCTTTAATATTGGCATATATTTGAGCTGCCAATTCACGCGTTGGAGTCAATATTAGGGCACGAACGGGTCTGTGACTTAAGTGTTTTCCTTGCGATAATAGTTGTAATATGGGTAGGGTAAAACCGGCTGTTTTTCCTGTTCCTGTTTGTGCGGATGCTAATACATCTTTACCTTCTAAAATGGGTGGTATTGCTTTTTTTTGTATTGGAGAAGGTGTTGTGTATCCTTTTTTGCTGATTGCTTTTAATAAAGCATCATTTAATCCTAATGAGTTGAATGACATAAATGGTGTTTATGAAGCAATCACAATTATGTAGTTTGCTTCTTTAATTGGGCGCAAAGATACTGCTAATTTTTCGATGTACTTTTGATTGCTTGATGTTGTTTATTAAAGTGCGTGTTGTTTCAACCTTTTACAAACGAAAAAAATAGGACTATTTGCCCTATTTTTTTATTTGAAATTTTTTTAAAATAAACTTTATTGTATTTCTGAAAAAGTATTGCCTTGTTTGATATCACCAGTTTCATATCCTTTTTTAAACCAATACATTCTTTGTTTAGAAGTTCCGTGTGTAAAAGAATCAGGAACTACTTGACCTTGCATTTTGGATTGAATGGCATCATCACCTACAGCATTGGCTGCGCTTAGAGCTTCCTCAATGTCTCCAACTTCAAGAACATTATTCGTTTTCTGGTTGCGATTTGTCCAAACGCCGGCATAAAAATCCGCTTGTAATTCTAGTGCAACAGATAATTTATTAGCATCAGCTTCACTTTTGCCTTCTTGGGCTTGTCTCATTTTGGTAGAAGTTCCCAACAAAGTTTGAACATGATGACCAATTTCATGCGCAAGTACATAAGCGATTGCAAAATCACCGCCTTTAGCACCAAATTTTGATTTTAGTTCGTCAAAGAAACCCAGATCTATATATACTTTTTGGTCTTCAGGACAGTAAAATGGACCAGAAGCTGATGAGGCTCCGCCACAAGCTGTTTGAACTCCATCTCTAAAAAGTACTAGTTTTGGATTTTTATAGACTTCACCGTTTTCAGTAAAAATTTTACTCCATACATCTTCATTATCAGCTAAAATTACTCGGACAAATTTACCCATCTCCTCATCTTCTTTACTTAGAGGTATGCCAGATTCCGTTTGTGTAGTTTGGCTACCTTGTAACTGTTCCAAAATAGGGGTCAATTGTTGTGCATTTTGCCCACCAAAAGTATTTAGTAATAGAATTATAATTCCTATAATTCCGCCACCAACAGCGACTTTTCCTCCAGAGAGTGTTCTGCGGTCTTCTACGTTGTCACTTTCTCTTCTTCCTAGCCATTTCATAATATAATGTGTTAAGTGGTTTGTCTTTTCAAAATTACTACTAATTTAGATTGCTTTTTTTAAATAAGATTATATTTTCACAATAATTTAATCTTTATAATCAGTTTGTCCATTTCAAAATGGCGTCTTCAATAATCCCTTTTATTATAGGCTTTGCAATATAGTCATTCATTCCAGCCGCTAAACATTTGTCTTTTTCCTCTTTTTCAGTGCCGGCGGTTGTTGCAATAATAGGAACATTGTAACCGGATTGTAGTTTGCGTATTTCTTTTGTCGCTTCGTACCCATTCATAATTGGCATTTGAATATCCATAAAAATAATATCTGGATTTATAGTTTCAAATTGAAGAAAAGCTTCTTTACCATTTGGAATTTCAAAAATTGTCGCATTAGGAAACAAATTTTTAATGATTGTTTTAAGCAAGAACATGTTAACTGTATTATCCTCCACAAGCATTATTTTTAGCTTTTGATAGTACTTAATCGATTTGGATATAGGCTCTCTAGTTATATCAGGAATGGTAATTTGCTTTATTTCTTCGGAGATTACATCGCTTATTTCTAAATCTAGATAAAAATAAAAGGCGCTTCCAAAATTAAAAGTACTTTCCAATTGTAAATGACTATTCATTAAACCTAATAATTGGTTAGAGATTGTGAGACCTAATCCAGTCCCTCCAAATTTTCTTGTTGTTGAATTATCTTCTTGAGAAAATGCTTTAAATATTTTCTTTTTGTTCTCTTCTAAGATTCCAATTCCTGTATCAATAACGGAAAACAGAATTCTGGCTTTCGAATCATTTGTTTTCTCAACTACAGAAACATTTAATTTTATGGAACCTTTTTCAGTGAATTTTACAGCATTTGATAATAGATTAATTAAGATTTGTTTCAATCGAACATTATCAATCCAAAAATATTCCGGCACATCAGATGCAATGTTCAATTGTAAATCTAAATTTTTTTGATTTGATTCATATAATATCAAATCAGTAATTTGCGCCAATGTTTCCCTTATTTCATTTTTTTCTATAAATAAGTCTAATTTTCCTGCCTCAATTTTGGAAAAATCAAGAATGTCATTGATGATGTCTAATAATGAACTAGCAGATTGATTGATCGTGGTCATGTATTTCTCTTGCGTTTTCCCGAGATTCGTTTTCATCAATAAATCAGTAAAACCAATTATTCCATTTAATGGAGTTCTGATTTCGTGACTCATGTTAGCAAGAAATTCAGATTTCGCCTTATTGGAAGCTTCCGCTAATTCTTTGGCTTTAATAAAAGTTTCGGTTTGTTTTCTTTCCGTGACATCAATGAAAATGCCTTCAATAAACGCGATTTTTCCGTCTTTATAAACGACATCGCCAAATTCTTCTACCCAAACAATGTTTTTATTTTTGTGTTCAATTCGGTATGTTAAATGAAGCGGTCTACCATTTTCAATGGCATTTTGTTGCTCAAGAATAGTTTGTTCTTTATCTTCGGGTACAATCAAATCTATAAATGACAATTTATTTTCTAGAAAATCTGATTTTGGATAACCAGTTAGTTTTCCTATTTCATCATTGATGTATATTTTAGTGGCGTATTGGTCGTGTTTTGACAAATAAACAGTACCAGGAATATTATTAGCCAGTAATCTAAATTTTTCCTCACTTTCATAAATGGCCGTTTCATTGGAGATTCGTTCAATCGATGAAGCAATATTTCTGGCCAAAGTTTGTAAAATATTAACTTCATCTTCATTCCACGTTCTTTCATTTTGCGTGTCATCAAATCCTAAAAAGCCATGAAATTTGTTTTTGACAAAAATCGGAAAAAGAATCAAAGAGGTCACATCTATCGCCTGTAATTTGGTTTGTAATGATTTATTTTCAATTTTTGCAATTATCGCTTCATAAATTTTATTGTTCAGCAGCGGAGTCAATAATTCCTCAAAGTAAGCATGAGGTAAATTTTGTAGCTTTATGTTATTTTGAGTTAATTTAGCATTATCAATAATCCATCTGTATTTTTGACTGATACATTTCGTCTCCGGATTATTTTCATAATAATAGGCCCTGTGAGATTTTGTTGCTTTTCCCATTATAATAAGAACATCAGAAAAAATATCGTTAATGTCATTACTGTTTAGAAATTTTTCGGTGCAAAGTGCCATTGCCGATAGAAGTTCACTCTTGTATTCCAGTTTTTTCTCGGCTTCAAGCCTCATATTTGATAGTATCAATAAAGAAATTATATCAGAAATCGTTCTGGCAAAATTTATATCTTCATTATCCCATTTTTTCTCTTGTCTAGTAGTTTCAAAACAGATTAGTCCTGTTAATTCCCCATTGATAGTAATAGGAATATCGAGCAAAGATTTAATATTATTATCTAAAAAGTAGTTTTCAGTAAATTCTGATATTTCTATTTTGTCGAAAACATCAGTGGCACAAATTTGTTTTTTACTTTTAATTGATTCGAAATAAAGAGGAAAATCTTTACTTTCCAAAACAGTTCCTTTTGAAAATTCATCAATATCAATTGAATATAAAATTTCACATTGTATCGCTTCCTCAGTATAATTCCAATAACTAACTCGATTACATTCAGTAGCTTTTGCAGCGGCTTCAATTATTGATTTTATGCTAGTTTCAAATTTTTCATTTTCATTAAAATTAGTCGTAGATAATTGTTTAATCGTTTTATTATATTCTTCAATTTTTTCTTGACGTATTTTACTTTCGACTTCTATGTCCTTGAACTTGGTAATATCCCTAGCAATGCCTGAAAAGCCAATTATCTTACCTATGTCGTTTCTACGAACAATTACTTTTTGTGAAAGCCACAATTGTTCTCCGTTCTTTTTTATTAGCGGAAATTCAACAGTAGGGAAATGAAGCTCTTTTTTTACTAAATTCTGATAAAAGTCGATTATTTTCTTCGAGTAATCATCTCTAACGAATTCTGAATAATGTCTCGTTAGAATTTCTTTTTTTTCATAACCTATAGATTGAATAGTAAAATCATTTACAAATGTAAAATTACCCTTATCATCAATTTCGAAAATAAAATCAATAGCGTTTTGAATCAAATTTTTATATTGATTCTGAATATGCATTTCATTGGTAACATCTTGTCCAATTCCTATAATTAAATCATTTGAAAATTTTTTGTCTTTCCACTGGATATATTTATAGTCTCCATTTTTGCATTTGAGTCTTCTGGTGAACAATTTATTATCATTGAAATTAATATGATACTTTTCACCATAATATTCAGGATCTTCAGTTAGCTTCCAATAGCCCATTCCCATGACGTCATCGATAGAATACCCTAAAATTGGCTTTATAGTTTCGCTGCAAAACACAATTTCCCCTTTTCTATTTGTAGCAAGAATTAATGAATTTCCATTATTGATGATTTGATTGTTAAATCGGAATTCATCGTTGGTATTTAACCGTAATATGAAGTGAATGTAATTTATAATTAAAATTATTAATGAGTTAATAAATAACGCTAAGACTGTTTTTAGAGGAATTAGTTCAAAAACAGAAATAACAACAAGATAAATAAATACTGTTACAATAAAACCCCAATAAAGTTTTGCAGGTTTTAGAACGGTGTACGAAAAGAAAAAGGCCACGACAAAAGCTACAATGGGAATAATATCACTGGGAGAGACAATTATATTTCTAGAGATAGAACTAAAATATAATAAAAAACATACGATGAAAATTTGTTGAATATTTCTAAAAAACACTTTGGACCTAGTGCTAATAAAGTACAAAACCATTAAAAACACTCCAACGCTACAATTTAGAAAGAAAAAACTTTTAGGTCTTATTTTTAAAAATTCAAAAGCGATTTCTATGATTGTAAGTATAACTCCTAAAAACAAAAGATAAATTTGATATTCCTTATTTTTGGTAATAGCTTTGGTACTTTTTTCTAGTATATTACTTTTTAATCCGGTTCTTATTTTTAAAATTTTGTAAATTAAAAAAATAATTAAAATAGGAATTATAATGCAAAATAAAATTTGGATTACTAGTGGATTAGACATCCAAAATAAAATTATTTTTTTTGGAATAAAGTATAATTGGCTATAGCAGAATACCATAGAAAAATTTAGATTAGGTTTGAAAGATTTGATTCGGGGATCTTATCTTTTTTGGCTAGTAATATATGATTTTTTTACAAAACACAACCTAAAAAAAGTAGGTTGTGTTTTAATAAAAAAAAAATTCAAATTTAAAGTAATTTATTCAAACTCAGTTTCTGAATCTATTCCTATAATAGACACGTAAATCGCGTAATACATAGAATAAATAAAAGGAATGGTAAAAAATATTCCAATGCAACATCCAATGAATCCTACCATGGACGCTATAAAGCTTACAATTAATAATCCCAAGAGAACTAATGGTTGTTTCGAAACGATTATGATACTGGATTTTATGGCCTCTACAGCTTTTAAGTTTCCAAAAATAATTAATGGAATAGTTAAGAAAGTAAGAAATGATACTAGCATTGCAATCAGTGATCCAACAAATTTAATTCCGGAATAATCCAGTATTGAGGATAAAACAGAACTAAATATCGAAATCAGCAAAGTTGAAATAACCAATTCAGCAAAATAAGGCTTTTTATAATATTCGAAAATGGTTGAAACATGGAATTCCTCATCTTTTTGAGCACAGTGGGCCATTTTAATTAATCCCGCAGGGAAAGGACTTAACAGGCAAGTTAACAATACAGCTGAAATAATATATAAAATCATATAAATTCCTGTGAAATTTTCAGTTTTTAGATTATCTAACATTTTTTCGTTTAGTGCCGAAACTCCAAAAGTAAATATTACTATTCCACCAGCTAGAAGTCCTAATATAACTGAGAATACAAAAATCATCAAACCAGCATATAACGCGATTTTTTTATAATTTTCAAAGGCTAGGTTAAAAACGTTTCCAAAATCTATTTGGTATCCATTGGTTTTTATTTCTTCTATTTTTTCTTGTGTAGTTCTCATCATTTAATTTTTGGTTTTTATTGATTAATTTAAATTATTTATATTTTAAAATAGACTTCTTCAAAAGGAATTCTGAAGCGTTCTCCGTATATTCCTTCTTCATCTCTAAGTCCACATCCGATAATCATATTTATTTCAACAGAAGCAGGCAGGTGTAGTATTTTTTTTATTCTAATCGAGTCAAAACCTTCCATTGGACAAGTATCATAATTTAGGGCAGCCATACTTATCATAAAATTTTGTGCGGCAAGTCCGGCGCTTTTATGAGCCACAATCCGCATGTCACTTTGACTTACTTGTCTATAAATGGGCTTAAAAATTCCGATAATATAAAAAGCAAGGAATTTTATCGCGCCTAATATCCCAAAAAAATCAGTGTAAATTGTAGGAATGATTTTCTTATAATAATTCAGCGCAAATTTTTCCCTTTTGGAGTATTCAGTTTCTGGTTTATTTCCAAATTGGGATTTTAAAAATGCAATATTTGATTTCATCCTTTTTCTCCACAAATCTTTTCTAACCACCACAACTAGTAATTGTTGTGCAGTTTTTGCGCCATTTTGATCAAAACTGGCGACTGCTATTTGCTTAATTATGTCTGGTGATACGATATGGTAAAATTCCCAAAGTTGCATATTGCTGCTGGTCGCTGCAAGTGTGGCTAAGTGGATGCAATCTTTTACTTTTTGTTCATCAATAGCTTCGTTTTTAAACACCCGAACGGACCGCCTAAATATTATGGCGTCGCTTACTGACTTTTCATTAATTAAATCCATTTTAATAGTTTTTGAATGGATTTTAATTTGTCATTATATGGTGCATAACGCATTGGTAAATCCAACCAGTTTGCTTTTTTTACAATTCCTTTTTTATGAGAAAAAGTATCGAAACTTAAACTACCATGATACGCACCTATTCCGCTATGGCCAACCCCACCAAAAGGGAGTCTTTTATTAGAAAAATGCACCACAGTATCGTTTATACAACCTCCTCCAAAAGAATAGTGCTTAATTATTTTTTTTGCAAATTTCTTGTCTTCAGTAAATACGTATAATGATAATGGCTTTTCGTATTTAGAAATTATCCTATTTATATCACCTTCATTTTCATAGGAAAGTATTGGTAACAAGGGACCAAAAATTTCATCTTGCATAATCAAAGTGTCTACACTGGATTCGTCAATAAGGGTAGGGGAGATGTAACAATCTTCTATATCAGTTTGACCTCCAAAAATCACTTTGTTTTCCTCTATCATATTCGCTAAACGAAGCCAGTTTTTGGTATTTATAATTCGGGCATAATCTGGGGATGATTTTGGATTTTCGCCATAAGCTTTAGTGATTTCCAATTTCATGAATTCCATAAAATGTCTTTTCATGTCTTTTTGAATCAAAATATAATCGGGTGCGATACAGGTTTGTCCTGCATTGATAAACTTGCCCCAAACGATTCTTTTTGCTGCTAATTTTAAATTTGCAGTATTGTCAATGATACAGGGATTTTTACCTCCTAATTCAAGAGTTACGGGAGTTAAGTTTTCAGCTGCGGCTTTTGCAACGATTTTCCCCACAGGAACACTTCCTGTAAAAAAGATGTAATCCCAGCGCTCTGAAAGCAGTTTTTGAGAAACTTCAAGACCTCCTTGCTTCACTTGTACATGATTAACAGCGAAAGTTTTCTCTATAATTTTTGTGATAATCTCAGAAGTTTTGGGCGTGAGTTCTGAGGGTTTGAGCACCACTTGATTTCCGGCCGCGACAGCTGAAATTAAAGGGCAAAGCGCTAATTGAAACGGATAATTCCAAGGAGCTATAATCAATACTTTGCCGTAAGGTTCTTTATAAATATAATCCGTAGAGGGAAAATTGAGTAGGAATGGAAAAACCTTTTTTGGTCTGGCCCATTTATGTATATTCTTAATGGTATCTTTTAATTCAGAAATCACATAATTAGTTTCTGTGAGCACCGCTTCAAAAGCAGGCTTCTTGAAATCCTGATATAAAGCGTCAATAATTTCATTTTCGTGAGTGATTATGACATTCAGTAACTTAATTAAAGTTTCTTTTCTAGCAGCTATGTTCGTTTTGTAATTCATAGGACACACAATTTATTAAGTGCTATGCAAGTTAATTTTTATAATTTACATAATGAATCATTCTTACAAAAAAAATCATAAAGCGTCCCAAATTGAATCAGAAGGGGTTGGCGCAATAATTTCAATAGTTTCTTTAGAAACGGGATGAATGAAAACTAACTTTTTAGCATGTAAATGTATTCCTCCGTCAGGATTGCTTCGGTCAAAACCGTATTTTAAATCGCCTTTTATCGGTGAACCAATGGCTGAAAGTTGAGCCCGAATTTGATGATGCCTTCCTGTATGAAGATTGATTTCGAGGGCAAAATAATTATTGAGTTCCTTCAATATTTTATAGTCCAAACTGGCTAATTTACTGTCTGGAACTTCCTTTATATGTGCTTTTGAAGTGTTGTTTTTTTCGTTTCTTTTTATGAAATGAACCAATTTATCTTCGTTTTTTTCGGGTTTATTTTTTACAATTGCCCAATATGTTTTTTGCGTTTCACGATTGCTAAATAACTCATTCATGCGGGTCAAAGCCTTACTGGTTCTGGCAAAAACCACGATTCCTGTTGTTGGCCTGTCTAATCTATGGACTACTCCCAGGAATACCTCCCCAGGTTTATTGTATTTGTCTTTTATGTATTCTTTCACAACCTCGCTCAATGGTTTATCTCCCGTTTTGTCCCCTTGTACAATGTCGCCTACGCGTTTATTAACCACAATTAGATGATTGTCTACGTGCAGGATTTGGAGGTTGTCTTTATTGGATATTATTTTCATTACTTACTTAGGGCTTTTGTTTTGATACAAAAATAGAAGTTTTGTAATTGCTTTGGGTTAAAATCAATTGGTCTTTATATTTTTTTGGAATGTCTACCACTTTTTTGGTGGAAATAACAAAAAATATTTTTTTGTTACTAATTAAAACGGAGTCTAGTTCGTTAAATGTTTTCAATGTTTGCGCTTTTCCATTTGAATAAAACTGTCCTGAGTAATTCTTGCTTTCCCAATAATATAAAGGAGTTTCCTTATTTGCTGTTGTGATTTTCAGGTTTTCCAAAAGGTATTTATCGGAATTAATATAATTATCCACTTTTCCAGTTGCAAATAAGCCAATATAAGCGATGAATACAATAAGTGGAAAAATCAATGAAATCCGAATGGCTACTTTTTTGTTTTTATACTCTGGCCACCAATACACCATCAAAAACATAATGGGTATCGTTACCGGAAGGATATAAGTATGAAGAATATTTCTCGAAATTGTGAAGAAAATTGGTGTCCAAAACAGCCATAAAACCAAAAAGGAAACCCATTTGTTTTTAAATATTGTTTGTCTGTTTTTCCATAATTTGAATAATACAATCTGTATCCATGGAAAAGCAAAGGCAATTAGGAACAACCAAATCATTCCGAGAGGCACTGATTTTGGATTTCCATACAAATCTCCTTTCCATCCAGATTCCACAAAACGCTTGTAATGTTCCCCAACAATAAAGTAATCAAGAAAACCTGGCGTTTGTTGTTCTGCAAAATAATACCAAGGAATTGCGATTATCGCTGATATTAAAATGCCCAGCACAATAGAAAATTTAGAAAATAAATCCTTAAATCTATTTTTGTCAAGACAGCACCATAAAAAAAGCGGTGGGAATGTCAATACAATTATTAACGGTCCTTTTGCCAATAGACCTAAACCTAAAGCAACAAAAAAGATATAATTCCAAAATGTTTTTCCCGCACTATTCATTGTTTTCCAAAAAGAAAGCATCATCAGTGTAATACAAAAACCCAAAGCTGTATCTGTCGAAACAACTCCGGTATGAATTAAAAATTCAGGCATTGTCAATAAAATAAAACCTGGTAGATAAAAAGAGACGCCGCTTTTTTTAGCGATTCGTCCGGTTAGTATTATTAGTAAAAGGTTTAAAATAAAAGAAGGCAATCTTGAAGCAAATTCATTGATGCCGAAAACAGCAAAGCTGACCGCGGACATCCAAGTTGATAATGGTGGCTTTGCCCAAAATGGAACACCGTAATCAATTTGTAAAACCACCCATTGATTTGTTTCCCACATTATTCGTGCTATTTCGGCATAACGAGCTTCGGTTTTGTCTAATAACGGAACGGTCGCTGTCAGTAATAATCGAAATAGGATGAGAATAATTACAGAAATATAAAGGATATAGGAATTGTTTTTAAATTTATCTGCAAGCATTGTCTATAGGTTTTGGTTAGAGGGATTGTGTAATAGTCTTTTATATTTTTTATTGATTTGGTACAAATCAGTCCAAAGTGTAAAAAAGTAGGTTGCTTTCACTTTCGAATTTCCTTTTTCGATCCATAATTTTAATGGAACTTCATACATTTTTTGGATTGCTTTTTCTTTGCCATAAATAAGCATCATCCTGAAGAATAATTCAACATCAAAAAGCCATTTTGAAAGGAATTCTTTTTCGAATAAAAGCTTGGAAACGTCTTTTGTGAAAACCTTACAACCGCATTGTGTATCGTACACTTTTAAGTCCAATACCTGTGAAATAAAAGTAGCTATAACTCTACCTATCAAAAATCGACTATTTTCACGCTCAATTGTGGATCCAATTTTTCTTATTCGGGAACCAAAGCAAAATACTACTTCCTCCCGCAAATAGGCTTTAAGTTCCATGAATTCTTCAAGTGAGGTCGCTAAATCAGCATCTAGATACCCAATGAATTGGTAGTTAAAATTTTGGTTGCAATAATTAATACCGGTTCTAACTGCTTCCGCCTTTCCTGAATTTTTCAGCAACGAAACAATATGAACCTGACCCGAATGTTTTTCCTGTAAGAGAGTGAGCTCTTGTAGTGTTTTGTCAGTAGAACCATCATTCACAAAACAAATAATTGCCTCAGGTATAGTATCAAGAAACCTAGAATATTCCTTGGATAAAAGGCCTTTTTCTTCATTATAGCAGGGAATAACTATATAAGTAGTAGGTATTTCGAGCATAATGGGTTTGTATTTATTTTAAGACAAATATAGGCATTGGTTCTTTAAGTTACTTTAATAAATGGTTAATACTGTTCATTAGCATTTGGGAAATCACTTGATTTCACATCAGCAACATACTGACCAATTGCAGTCGTCATTCCTTCGTATAGATTCATATAGCGTCTCAAGAAACGAGGACTAAACTCATTATTCATTCCTAACATATCATGGATTACAAGAACCTGACCGTCAACACCGCCACCAGCTCCAATTCCAATCACTGGAATCGAAATGCTTTGAGCCACTTTTTCGGCTAAATGGGCCGGGATTTTTTCAAGAACTAAGGCAAAACATCCCAGTTTTTCAAGCAATTTAGCGTCTTCCATTAGTTTGTCAGCTTCCTCATCTTCTTTGGCACGAACGGTATAGGTTCCAAATTTATAAATGGATTGTGGGGTTAAACCCAAATGTCCCATAACTGGAATTCCTGCATTTAGAATTTTTTTGATTGACTCTTTTATTTCTTTTCCACCTTCCAGTTTCACCGCATGTCCGCCGCTTTCTTTCATAATTCTAATAGCGGAACGCAAGGCTTCTTTCGGGTCTGACTGATAACTTCCAAAAGGTAAATCAACTACAACCAAAGCTCTTTCGATTGCTCTAACTACTGAAGAAGCATGATAAATCATCTGATCTAGAGTGATAGGTAGAGTCGTTTCGTGACCTGCCATAACATTAGATGCAGAATCGCCCACAAGAATCACATCGATTCCAGCAGTATCAACGATTTTTGCCATGGTATAATCATAAGCAGTAAGCATAGAGATTTTTTCACCATTGGCTTTCATTTCAATCAGTGACTTGGTGGTAATTCTTTTGTAATCTTTTTTTGCGACAGACATAGTTCTATTTTTATGAGTTGTAAAAGTAGTAAAACAAATTCTTATGAAACAATAATTACAAGCCATAATTAGACTCTCAAATTTCTAAATTATCTTTAGAAGTCCTAAATCTTTATAAAATCTTTATATTTTGCGCATTTAAAATTATAAAAAACTTACTACATATCCTTTAACTTTAAACTTATAAATCCCAGCAATCGGAAGCAAATTAAAGGTCAATTTCTGTCTAAATTACAGGAGGTAATTGCAATTGTGATACTTCATTTACCGATAATTTGCAATAATAGAAGATAGTTGCGTTTTTTTTTAATAAGAGTATTTAAAATACGTCTGTTTTATTTTTCGGCCGTAATTTGTGCTATTATAATTGATCTCTATTTTTTGTAAATTCCTAAAATTTACAACATCAAATCGAAGGTATCTTGAGCCCCGCACTATTTAGGTTGTTAAAAAAATGTTGTTGAAATTGAAGAAGTTGCTTTTGTACACCAACCAATCGCAAAATTAGAATTGGAAAGAAAAGTAAAGTAAATAATGGAACAATATTCCATAAAAAAAGGATTCGGTGTAAGTCGAATCCTTTTTTTCTTATTAAAAAAAACAGTAATTAGTTTTTCAAATCTGTAAATTTTAAATCAAGAGCAAAGGCAGGGTTTGTTTTCTCTACAATTTTTTCATTTGCTAGAGAAAATTCGGCTGTTTTTCTGATGTCTAATGATGAGGCGCCAATTAGAACTTTGTATTTTCCAGCTTCAGCAATCCAAGCATTTTTATTTGGAACAAATGAAGCTAGATCTTTTATATTTAATGTTAAAACTATGGTTTGACTTTCTCCAGGTTGCAATAAATTGGTTTTACCAAATGCCTTTAATTCTTCTTTTGGTTTGTCAATTGATTTTGATGGAGCTGAAAGGTATAATTCAACTACTTCTTTACCTGCTGTTTTACCTGTATTTTTAATAGTTACAGAAACCGTCATTTTGTTTGTAAATGAAACTGCACCTAATGTAAGATTAGAATAATCAAATGTTGTATATGATAATCCGTAACCAAATTCATAAGCTGGTTTTACATTAAAAGTATTGAAATAACGGTAGCCAACATAGACGCCTTCTTCATAATTTACGCTCGTTGGATTTTCTGCGGGTGTGCCAATCCAGTTTTTGGCAGATGGAGTGTCTTCATATTTTACTGGGAAAGTCATCGTTAATTTTCCTGAAGGGGTTACTTTTCCTAAAAAAACATCAGCAACAGAATTTCCACCTTCTTGACCGGGTTGCCAAGGCAAAAGAATAGCATCTACTTTTTCTCTCCAACTGGCTGTTTCAATTACACCGCCAATATTTAAAATCACAACTACTTTTTTTCCTTTTGCATGAAAAGCTTCAGCAACATTGTTGATTAAAGTAACCTCATCCGGAGCCAAATTAAAATCGGAATCTTCATTCCTATCAGCTGCTTCACCAGCATTTCTTCCAATGGTAATCAAAGCAAGTTCTGATGAATTCGCTTTCTTGGAAATAATTTCTGTATTCAATTCTAATTCAGGAATTCTTTTTGGGGTTGCCAATAATCCGCCTTCTTTCTCGCGACGAGCCATTTCTTTCGCATTTAGGTCGGCAGTATAGGGTTTATACAATCCTTCTAATTCTGTATCGATTGAAAAACCTGAATTGGTAAGTCCGTCAATTAGTGAAACAGAATAAGCTTCGTTTACATCGCCACTGCCCGTTCCACCGGAAATAAAATCGTAAGATGTATTTCCGAAGACGGCCAAAGGAGATGATTTTGAAGTAAAAGGTAAAACATTATTATTTTTCAATAAAATTATTCCTTCAGCCGCAGCTTGTCTGGTAACGTCAGCATTTTCTTTTAAGTTGGGTTTATCAGAATATTTATACTTGTTCATTGCAGGGGATTTCATAACCAATTCCAGTACTCTTCTTAGATTGATATTAATAACCTCTTTTGATAATTTTCCGTTTTTAATATTTTTTAAAATACTTTGTTGTTGAGCATAAAGTCCGGGCATCAATAAATCGTTTCCAGCGGAAAGTTGTTTTACTACATCACTTACCGCATCTTTTTTAAATGCCGACATGAAGTCGTTATAACCACCAAACCAGTCTGACATAACCAGTCCTTTAAAACCCCATTCTTTACGAAGAACCGTAGTCAATAAATCTTTTCTGGCAGAAGTATAAGTGCCGTTTACTAAATTATAGGATGACATTATGGTCCAAGGATTAGCTTCTTTTACAGTAATTTCAAAACCTCTTAAATAAATTTCACGCATGGCTCTTTCGCTTACATGAGCGTTTATGCCCATACGGTTTCTCTCTTGATTATTAGCTGCGAAGTGTTTGATAGAAGTTCCAACACCATTTGATTGAACTCCATTTACCATTGCAGCAGCAATTTTACCAGCAATTAAAGGATCCTCTGAGTAGTATTCAAAATTTCTACCACATAATGGATTTCTGTGAATATTCATTCCAGGGCCTAATAAAACATCAATTCCGTATTCCTTAACTTCATTACCCATCGCTTTTCCCACATTGTAAATAAGCTTTTCATTCCACGTGGAAGCTAAAGCAGTACCAACAGGAAAAGCCGTCGCATAATAAGTATTGCTGTAATTGTCTCTTACTGGTTTAATACGAACTCCTGCCGGACCATCAGAAACTACAATTGCAGGAATTCCTAATCTTTTTATTTCATAAGTTCCACCTGCAGCTCCGGGTACTTTTCCTTGATAACCGCCAAGAATAGGTCTACAAGTGACTGTGTCAAAACCTGGCATTCCTGTTCCTATTAACATACTAGCTTTTTCTTCATCAGTCATTTTATTGATTAAATCTTGGATTCGATCTTCCATAGAAAGCCGATAATCTTCGTATTTATCCAGTTTTCCATTATTATTGAAATCGGTGAAAGTGAATCCGTTTACGGTAATAGTTGGGTCTTTTTCAATCTTGCCATTTCCTGATTTTGTATTCCAAGAAATTCCTGAAAAAACTAATAAAGAAAGCAGCGAAATCTTTGTGATTTTCTGGATAGAATTGTTTTTCATAAAGTTAGATTTAGTTTTTTGGTTATTTTCATTGCTTCATTATGAAGCAATATTAATTATTATTTTTAATATTTGCAAAAAAAATATCTTTAATACTGTTTTATATAATTAGTAAAGTGATAGTTAAAATCAAATTAGTAGATTTGACAACAATTTAAAGCAATGGAATTAAAAAAAATATTGGAAGAAAAATCAGAAGAATCTTGGGCAAATTATCTACCAAATCTTTCTATTGACTGCGTTATATTTGGTTTTCATGATGCCTCTTTAAAAGTTTTGGTTTTACAAATGAAAGAGCAAAACCTTTGGGCGCTTCCCGGTGGATATATTTTAAAACAAGAAAATATAAACGAAGCTGCCAAAAGAATTTTGAAACAGCGTACAGGTGCCGAAAATATATACCTACAACAATTCAGGGTTTTTGGAGATTTGAATCGTTCCGAAGTATTTTTTGATGATTCCGAGGATACACTTTGGAACAAACAACGTTTTATTTCCATTGGGTTTTATGCTTTGGTCGATTATTCTAAGGTGAATCTAATTGTAGACGAACTTTCGGACGCTTGCGAGTGGAGATCAATTGATGAACTGCCTGACTTTATGATGGATCATCGTGCCATTTTCGATAAAGCACTAATCAAACTTCGCAAGCAGTTAAATGACAAACCGATTGGGTACAATCTGCTTTCGGAAAAATTTACCATGCCCGAACTTCAAAAATTGTATGAAATTATTTTGGGGCAAAAATTAAATCGAGGTAATTTTTATCGAAAAATGTTGCGTTACGATATTCTTATAAAACTGGATGAAAGAAGAAAAGGCGGTGCGCACAAAGCGCCGGATTTATATCAATTTGATTTGGATAAATATGGAAAAGCATTGAAAGAAGGACTAAACAGCGGCTGGTAAAAACAAATAAACCAATTATTTTTATTGAATTTATTTTCATTAAAATCAATGCCCCCGTTTTATTAAATGAAAAAAAGAAGCTCAAGTGCTTCTTTTTTCATTTAAACTTATTTTGAAGTAAATGGTTTAATTTTAGTAATTAAATTTTTATCAAATCATTTTTTTTTAAGAATTCCATCTACTACTTTGATATAATCATCAATAGAGTTGGTATTCGTATTTATGGCGACACTATTGTTGTCGTAAGGCGCATACATGTTTATGTTATCGCGGGAAAATAGTCCAACAGTAGGCGTTTGTGCTGAACTTGCCAAATGCATGATTCCACTATCGGCACCAATAAATACTTTGGTATTTGAAATTAATGAAGCGATTTCTCGAACATCTTTACTATAAAAGGTAGGTGCTTTAAATCCTATTTGCGAAACGTTTTCGACAGGTAAAACTTCAATAATGTTATAGTCAGGGTATTCCTTTTTTAATCGTTCATAAAATGGTTCCCACCACGATTCTGAATAGCATTTGTCGCCAGTTGCGAAGGTAAATATGCAAATAGTTTTTTTGTCGTTTTTAATTATGCTTTGCAGTACTTTTTGACCTTCGGTGATTTCAGAAGCACTTAACAATAGGTTTAATGAAGGCACTGGATTGTCATTTTCCTTAAATCCAAGTTTGGTTAAATAATGTCTGAAGTTATAGACAGGATATTTAGCAATATGTTCGTAATCCTGATATTTCGATTTAATATCATCAACATCATCCCCAAAAAATTTGAACTTTGAATTCACAAATTGCGCAGAAAGCCTTCCAGAAGAAGAGTTTTCAACTACATTAATAACAATATCATAAGGGTGTTTTTTTAAGGATAACCAACCTTTAAAATATTTTACTAACTCTTTAAAAGGTTTTCTTGGGAGCTGGATTATTCGCTTGACGTTTTTATAATTTTTAAATACAATTGCCGCCAAGCCTCCATTTACGAATAAATCAATTTCACATTGTGGAAAAGTTGCAATGACTTCTTGAACAAGCGGAGTAATTAATAACTGGTTTCCTAACCTAGGATTTGGTCTGCAAATTAGGATCTTTTTAATCTCTACTTTAGTTAAATCTGTATCTGGATTAAAATGGGAAGTTCCAATGTTTTTAGTTAAACGGTGCATTAGAGTTCTTCTGAATGCATTGATTTCACTTTTTATATTCATGCTTTTGATAAAATTATTTTATGTGTAATGAAAAACTACATCTAATTTTTATTTTAATATTTCTTTTTTCTAAAGAATAATCGTCAAAGAAACGACTTTTTTTATACAATTCAGAATGAAAATTTTCCTCAAAACAAATAAAACAGACTAGCTGCAATCCTCTAAAGTAGTTTATTGGCATATCTTTTGTATTACAAAAATTGGTAGTTTACATATCTAACAATTTAAAAAAGAATCAAAAAGTATGAAATATTTTATTTTAACGCTCCTGCTATCCGGTAGCTTGTATTCTCAAGAACATGTATTTAATGTGCAACGGTATTGTGTAGACGAACTTCCTTTTAAAACCGGAGAATGTGATATTTCAGGAAATGAGTATTCTTTTGTGTTCTTGGATACTCAAAAAAACGATGTTGTATTCTTTTTTACTGACATGAAATTGAAATATAAAATAGTGGACTCTTCAGTGTATTCTCCAGATCCAAATTATATGCTTTATATCTTAGAGAATGAGAAAGGGCAGGTGGAGATGAAAGTAAACAAGCAGAATACCAAAATGGAATTCTTATATCCAAATAATCATATTTATTTGATGGTAGGTAAATCTACTAAATTGTAAGGCAAGCTTGTGTTTATTAAATGTCGCGTTTTAATTTGCAAGTTAGCAATTGGCCTTTTTTACACCCTTTCGGTTCGAATCATCTAAATTTGGTTAGATTTGTAAAAGTGGAAGATGGTTATGACTCACGCAAATACTACTTTATTTTCGGAATATAAGTACATCTACACTCATTTTCCAAGCTTAAAAGTGTTAATCTAATTTTTTTAATATGACATCCAAAAAGACAAATTTTTTAAAATTCGCAAAAATAATTGGTTTATCACTAACTGTTTCCTGCGTGGCGTATGGTTCGCTTAGAGGAGCGAAGGAGTTTCCTAAAACGAATGAAACCGTATTGAATGACACAATTATAAATCAAATTAAAATTGATGTTTCCTTGAGGGATGATATTGTGAATTTTGGAATGGGATTACTAGGGACGCCCTATATTGCGGCTGGCTCCTCCAGGGCTGGGTTTGACTGTTCAGGATTTGTTTATTTTGTTTTTCAACATTTTAAAATTCATGTTCCGCGAAGTTCTTCAGAATTTAAAAATTTCGGAAAAGAAATTCCCATTAATCAAGTCCAAAAAGGAGATATTCTAGTGTTCTTGAGCCCAAGCAGAAATGTTATAGGTCATATAGGTATTGTGACTAATCCAAAAGGAAAGGAAAGTGATTTTATCCACGCATCTTCCAGTCGCGAAATGAAAGTCATTATTACAAGTTTAAAGAAAGAGGGTTATGCACGTAGATTTGTAAAAGCAGTTCGTGTTTTATAAATTTAGAGAAGCTGGGAAATATCTCTGCGAATTCCAACTTTGCTTGATAATGAAATATTGGGATAAAATAGAAAAACGGATTGCCTCTAAGATTTTCTCAATCACAAAATGAAATAGGGATTTGCAATTCTTACCCATTGACAGTTTTATTATAGTTTTCAAAATTATTGTTAGAACTGTTGTTTGTTGCAAAAAAATAAAAAAGTTACGTTCTTTACTTCACAAAAAAAAGCCTTTACACTGCTGTAAAGGCTTTTAAAATAATAAGGTATAAAATTATTTTGGCATAACCACACTATCAATAGCATGAATAACTCCGTTTGAAGCAGCTACATCTGCAAGGATAACCATTGCACTACCACCTTTTTCATCCGTCAACATTACTTTTCCGTCCATCAAGCTTAAAACGATTGTACCTCCTTGAACAGTTTTAACACTGTATTTTCCGTTATTTTTATTGATAGCATCAGTCACTGTTGCAGCGTCAAATTTTCCTGCTACGACATGATAAGTCAAAACTGCTTTTAGTTTTTCTACATTTTCTGGTTTCAATAAACCATCTACAGTTCCTGCAGGAAGTTTTGCAAAGGCAGCGTTATTTGGAGCAAAAACAGTAAAAGGACCCTCTCCACTTAATGTTTCAACTAATCCTGCTGCTTTTACTGCTGTTACAAGCGTTGAGAAATCTGCATTTGCAGAAGCTACACCTACAATGTTTGGTGTTTCGACAACAACCGTTGTATCCATTACTACTGCTGTTGAATCTGTCATCTCTGCTGAATCAGCTTCTTTCTTTTTACCACAAGAAGTAGCGATTACTCCTGATAATAACAATACACTTAATGTTTTTAATAATTTCATAGTCAATGTTTTAAGTTTAAAATAAATTAATACACTCAAAGATACACAATTATATGTTTTGTTTATTTTTTTTAACAAATAATTAAACAAATAATAATGTATGAACTTAATTGGTAGTAATGCTAGTCACTATTGTCTTTATTTAGAAGCAAATTAGGTTTGCCACAATAGGTTGCGAGTGAATCGTTTACTAGAATAAGGAATTATGCTGTTCAAGTAAGTTTTCCCGCCGCAAAAAGTCTTCTAATCTCTTTTTTGTCAAATTTACCAACGCTTGTTTTTGGCACTTCATTTATAAAAACATAATCTCTTGGAATTTGATATTTTACGAAGTCTCTGGATAAAAATTCAATTAATTCTTCATCTGAAACTGTATCTTCATTTCTGACCAAGACTATGGAAGCCAAAGGTTTTTCTACCCATTTTTCGTCTGCGATGGCAATTACGGCCGCTTCTTTAATTTTAGGATGAGCCATTAATGCAGATTCCAAGGCAACACTAGAGATCCATTCGCCTCCGCTTTTTATAAGGTCTTTTGTTCGGTCTTTAATTTCCATATAACCGTCTGCATCGATAGTGCTGACATCGCCCGTCTTAAACCAACCATCTTCCGTAAAACTTTCCTGATTATTGGTTTTAAAATAAGAATTGATAACCCATGCGCCTTTGATTTGTAATTCTCCCATGGTTTTACCATCTGCGGGTGCCAAAGCGCCGTCATCTGTCATAATCCTTAATTCCACACCAGGAAAAGCAGTTCCTTGTTTGGCACGGATGTCCAGTTTTTCGTTATCGGATAAATGGGCATGCTTTATTTGTAATCTGGAAACGGTACCCAAAGGTGATGTTTCTGTCATTCCCCAGGCCTGAACTCCTTTTATCCCGAAATCTTTTTCGAAACCTTCGATAAGACTTTTGGGTAATGCAGATCCCCCTACAAGATATTCTTCCAGTGCTAGTTTTTCTTGTGGTGGATTCTTCTTCATGGCATCATAAACGCCTAACCAAATTGTGGGTACTCCATTTGCTTTAGTAACTTTTTCTTCTTGAAGAATTTTAATAATAGCTTCTGGTTGTAAATTGGAAGAGGGTAGTACCATGTTTGATCCAGACAACAGACATAAATACGGAAATCCCCAAGCCATTACGTGAAATTGTGGTACAATCAATAAAATGGTATCTAGATTACTAAAATTTCCGGCATTTGGTGATATAATGGTTGAAGCATGTAAATACGTTGACCTATGAGAGTATAAAACTCCTTTTGGCAAACCCGTTGTTCCGCTTGTATAACACATTCCGCAAGCATCATTTTCGTTTAACGTGGGCCATTCAAAATCTTGTGATTGCTCTGCCAGTAAATCTTCGTAGTGTATAGTATTTAGCAAAGAGGTTTTAAAGTCTTTAGCGGCATTTATGATCACATAACATTCTACTGTTTCCAGCAGGCTGGCAATTTTTTCTATTAATGGGACTAAAGTTGCATCCACAAAAATAACTTTATCTTCAGAATTGTTGATTATATATTCCGTTTGATGGCTTGTTAACCTAATATTTATAGGATGACAAATAGCTCCTACACCTGAAATACCATAATACAATTCAACGTGAGGCGCGTGGTTCCATGCAAAAGTACCCACCATGTCCCCTTTAGTGATTCCTAATTTTAGTGTCAACGCATTGGCTAACTTTTTACATCGTTTGTACATGTCACCAAAGAGATATTCCTGTCGGGTTCCGTCTGGTAAGTAGCTTATTATTTTTTTATGATGATAGACGCTGTTTCCATATTCAAGAATGGTAGTCGTTGTGAGTGGATAATTCATTATTAAGCCTTCCATACTAAAAAATTTAAAATATTATTTAATTCTATGATGTTACTTGTTGCGTAATATTCAATCAGTTTCCTTTTTTTTTTAAATTCGGTTATTTGACAATTCCCTTTCCTCGACAGCTAGTTCATATACGCTCAATCCGATTTATAACACTTCGGACAACTTTATTATTGTTTAATTAGTTCAACGGGTGCGATTTCCAACTCAACAATAACTTCATTTTTACGATTAATAACTTCAAAAGGGGGATTGTATCCCAAAAAGTAAAATCGGTTTGTGTATTTTATTCCCTCGGCATCCAAAGCTGCCTTCAATTTCTCTTTATATTTTTCTATTTTTTCAGCATTTGCCCAACCGCCAAAGGTAATGGCAGCAACAGTTTTTGCCGGTTCCTCGCGAAACTCTATTCGCGATTGGTTAGGCTGTGGAAGGGTTTCTTTTTTGAATTTTTTGGGAACCATAAACATAACCGTCATGGAATCTTCCAAGGACATGGCTACAGGTGAAGTCATCGCTATTTTTTCATTCTTTTCATTTCCACCAAAAATGTATCCGGCTAAAATTGAGAACCCTTTGCTGGACGCCTCTTTATAATCTTTAGTAGAGAGTTTGACAGAAGAAAACAAAGTTGCTTCGTAGTTACGGATTTCAAATGTGTCGTACTTTTTATTGACTACATATGGATAGGATTCAATATTTTTTTGCTCGTTCATGGCGTATAATTGAACGATGATAAAGGCTACAACGATTACTCCGAGTGAAATTAATAGTATTTTCATTATTTGGATTTAGGGTTATGGCTATTGTATTTTTAATTTCACCAACATTCACGGGCTATAAGCCCTTGGGGTGATTGTAGCAGTTTATTCGCTACCGCATTGTTGAAAGTTATGAAAAAAATGTATCCTATTTACCAAAAAGAAGAAGTCAATTAAAGATTGTATTGAAAGTATAGCTTTATTGATTACCATAATCTTGTCAATTTTTTTCGAAAAATCCTATGGCGTGGATTTGCAATCCTAGTCCAATACCAGTTTTTTTTCATTAGGATAATAATCTTTGTAACTGTTTTAGCTTTAAATTTATTGGTCCTTTACAGTTTTTTTATTGATTCTCTTTGCAATCCTAGAATGCAATTTCCCCATTGATATTAGTCAAAAAGCAACTTCCTTATTCGGTTATTTAACAGTGAAGCTTATAATTTGTACTAGAAAATGAACAAAATAGAGCTCAATATGCTTTATAACAGTATGCCATAAAAAAAAGAGGATATCAAACCCTCTTGAAATCCTTCAAATATTTTTACGATAATTCCATAGGAATGGACTCATGATTGGTTCCTGCCTTCTCGCCGTGACGGGTTCAACAAAGATATCATTACTTCTTCCATTTGCGATTGCTTGGGTTTTGGTTCGCCGCGGTCAAAGTAACGAAGCCTTAACTTTTTTGCGACTTTTTTTTTTGATTTTCAGCGCCCTATTTGTTCAATTACTTTTTTCGCAGCGGCTAATCTTATTTTGTTGTTTTTTTCGATTAGTTTTTCTGTTATCCAATGTTCCAATTTATGGTGCAACGGAATCAAAAGTGAAGCGATTAAAACCATTATGGACAACATGAGTATTGGAGAATGATGAACCAATCCGCCAAGGTACGGATGAAGAAGTAAATTGATGAATTCAAAGATAATTAACAAAGATAAGATTCCCAAAAAACGTATTGTTGCCTTATTGGCAAACTTCGAATGGCTAAAGATTAGGAAAGTTATCACAAAAAGAATTAGTGTTACAGCAATTGCCGAATATTGAAGATTGTGGGCACGTTCCTCTGCCAATCGTACTTTTTCTTCAGCGACTTCTATTTTTTGGAGGCGATCCTCAAATAAGAGGTTTTGGATTTCTGATTCCTCTTTGTTATTTTGGATAGTATCTTTGATAGTCATGGCCATCCGTAAATATTTTAAACAGCTATCGGACTGTTTCAATTGATTGTAAGAATCAGAAAGAACTATTGCAGCCTTTTGGGTTTGATGAAGAAATTTGTGTTTTCCTATCGAAATTGCTTTCTGTGCATAAACTATACTTGAATCGGTCTGCTTTTGGTTAAAATACAAAGTTGCTAATGAAAGATAATTAAAACATAACCATCTGTATTGTTCTCTCTCCGTGGCAGTCGCTACGCCAAGGCGGTAATATTCCAACGCTAATGGAATATTATTTAATTTCGACTGCAAATCCCCTAATCGGTTATAAATAATAGAAATTTGATCGCTTTTAACTCTAAGGCTTTGCTGATAAGCATCTTGAAGGTATTTTATTGCCAAGTCTGTTTGCCCTGTTTCAAGATAGCAGATACCTAACGTTGAAATTATATTGCTACCAGACAACTTTTTTTCTTCTAAAAGTTTCTTTGCCAGTAATAAGGTTGCAATCGCACCATTGTAATTTCCTTGTCTCCTGTAAATATTTCCAATATTATTATAGGCACTGAGGATACCATTATTGTCATTTAATTTCTCAGCTAATTGTTGTCCTTGCAATGAAATTTTTAATCCCCTGGAATAATTGCCGGTAACAAATAATGCAAAACCTAATTTATTTAGGCTTTGCATTTCATAATATAAAGATTTAATTTTTTTTGATTCGAGAAGCGCTTCTTCTGCAAAATCAATTGATTTGGTAGGGTTTATATTTGTATTTTCAGAGGAAGCTTTAATTAACGATACTATATTTGTAGTGTATTCCTTGTTAAAAGATAACGTATTCTCAATTTCTTTGACATCTTTTGATTGTCCAAAGCTATTTCCTACTGAAATTAAAATCAGTAGCAGGTGGAGAATGTTTCGCATAGGGTGAATTTAGTTCTAATATAATATTAATTACTCGGTTCTCGAAAATATCACACAACTTGGCTTCGTTCGATAGCTATCAGACTAAAAACCCCAAAAAGGTCTTTTTAGAACTTACTTTAACGTAAATATAGTTGATTTGTAGTGTAAAAGAAAGTCTCTTTACAAAAATACTCTTAATGATTTTTTAATTATTTTAAGTGGCAAAGAGGCTTTAAAAATATTTTCATAAAGTTGAACGAATAGACTAACGCTTGTAGATCTTATTAAAAATCTTTTTGACCAATCAAGTTGAATATTCTCTTATGATAGTTGACTGTACTAAACAAATTCAATAGGGCAAATATAGAATCGTTCAGTAGCTATTGCTTAGGTGTTGGTTCGACGTTGCGAACGCGACGAAGCCTTAACTGTTAGCGGTTCGGACTTTTTTCTGTTTATAAGTACAATCTTAAATTTCATTCGGTATTTTATGTTTTGAAGTGTCTAAACCTTTTATTAGTAACCACAAGCAAAAAGACAATTCACCAATAAAAATCGGAATTGCAAGATATAGAAAAATTGGGTTTTCAAAACCTTTGGAAAGAAACATTGTAAAGCTATTTATCAAGTAGCATAAACCTGAAAGTGCATAAAGTATTCCAAATATTTTTGGTAAAAAGTTTGATTTGAAAAGTACATAACCAATTATTAAACAATAAAATCCAAAGAATACCAAACCAATAGCATAACCTTGGGCTTGAATTTTTAACGACAACAACGAAAGTGTTGCAAGTTGATTTGGTTGAAAAGTGTTTAGGTACGGATCATTGCCCAAAATCAGAAGCGGTGAAATTTGATTGAGCAGATTGACAGCAATTATGGCGGTTTGGATAATTACAAAAGCTAACGCAAGTTGTACTAATAATTTATTTACTCGCTTGAAAATATGATAAATTATTAATATCGTTGGCAAACCTATTACAAAATTGAAAAGGTCCGAAGCAAAACCCCAACGAAATAACATTCCATGTGCTTTTATGTTTTGTGCAGTCGCTAACGCATCGGTAGAAACTGTTAATGCCTGCCTTACAAAAACTTCGGAAAACAATCCTGTTGCAATTACTAGTAAGTAACAAAAACCTGCAATACGAGCTAATTTTTTATCTGAAATCATTTTATGTAGTTTTTTTTCGGAGTAATTTTGATTTTAACTTGCCATATGTTTTTTTGCTTCGCAATGTTGAGAATTTTTAAACAGCGTTTTTTCTTCCCAAACGAAGATATGAAGTAAAACATAATTTCAGTACAACCTCAAACTTGTAAAACTGCTGTCGCTCAATCGTACTTATTATTACTTTTTTATTACTACACAATTCAAATCTTTCAACTATTTTGTTTTCAAATATTCTATAGTGTGAAGTTTAGTTTATTTTCTGCGATGTTTATTTAATCTTTTGAACTGTATTATAGTTTCTTAAAGCTACCGCCAAAATTAAAAGTCCGAGGCCTATTCCCAAAAACAAACCTTTTGTCAAATCAGTTAATTCCACAAAACGTGAAAACACTTGAGAAGTTGCAATTATAAACATTCCACTAGACATTAAAATAAGCGAATTCCTTTTTGTTAGTTTTTTCATTTGTTCTCTATTTAATTATTTGATACTACCCGTTAGCTGTAACTATTCAAAACGTCAGTTCGAGTATTTTTTGTGTAATGAAATGAAACAAAAAATGTATCGAGAACCGATTTTAATAACAATTTTTCTTGTTCTCGATACATTTTTCTTCCCGAGGCTTTGGGAGAAAATCACTCGAACTGACGAAAAATTATCATCAAAAACTAATTACACTCAATGGATTAATACTATCTTTTAGTGAGTCTTCAAATTTTGTTATTTGTTACATTTCTTCTTACATTCTATGTTTTTCGCTAGTATGATGGAAACCGTCCGGCTCTTTGAGATGGTGTGTACTTCGCAACCGGTAATTTTTCGAAATGGTAATATCACTAAATAACACAATAGATCAAAACGGATGATACACTATGTTATTTTTCTATTGAAGTTACCGTTGTCTTATTGAATGTTAAAACAAACTTATTACCTGCATTTTAAATATCAAAGATTGTTGCTAAAGTCATTAAGATTATAGCTGTTATTAAAATGAATATTGAAAGAAAGGAGTGTGATTTTATTGACAACTTTTCCAAATACCATATTTTAAGATTAACACCAAGCAGTACGATTGTTAAAATAAGTAAAGGGATTGTTACTAACTCGAATATTGCACTAAAAAAATTATGTAGAACAATATGTTTAAATGATATGTATATTACACTTGCAAAATAAAATAAACAAGTACTACTCAAAATTAGATTTCCGTTTCTATTCATAATTGTGTTTTATTATTTAATCAGCTAATATGGGCGGCATCGGGAACACACCCACGACATTAAAACTGCTAATACAGCGGTTCCGTTTAACCGCGGCTTCATTGTTGGCTTTGCAAGCCCAACGAAGCCTTAGCTTTTGGCGGTAGGTTTTAATTTTCTAAAAAAATTTTTATTTCATTCAAATATATTTCAGGTTGTTCAACAAAAATTTCATGACCAGCACTTGGAATAATTTTTAATTTGTGATTCGTGAACAAGTCAAGATATTCCTTGGTATAGCCCCAATTTATATTGTCATATTGTCCTTTCAAAACTAAAATAGGAATTTTTGATTTTTTAAGATTTATTCTTGGGTCGGTTAATTTACCATAACTTACGCTTGTGTTTAAATTGCTGTAACATCCAGCACCACCTTCCTCCGCTATGGCTTTTGATGAATCATAAACAAGTCCTTTTGTAAATACAGTTGCCAACTTAGTTAGATAACTATCAGCTTCTTTGTCAGAAGCTAATTTTGTACCGAAAAAACGAGCCCAAATACTAATTGAAATATATCTTGGATTAAGAGCAAAAGCAATAGCTTTTGCATTTGGGTTATAAGGTTCTTTTAATTGTAAACTATCTGGCGATTTTACTTTTTCTAATTCATCGTTTACTGGTTTTATTGCACCAGGACAAGTAAAAATTAATTTATCAGTTTTATCCAAGTTGTCTGCCGCAATTAATACTGCCAAAGCTCCACCCCATGATTGCCCAATAAGAATTACTTTTTTTGCTCCCAATAGATTTACAATTTCTTCAAGGTCTTTTTTATGACGGTTTGCAGTATATTCTTTTACTTTTTCTAATCTACCCGAGAGTCCAGAACCAATTTGGTCATATAAGTAGACATCATATCCTAATTCTGAAAGTTTACCAAGAATTTCAATATTTTTTGTATAAACATAACCACCCGGTCCACCATGTAAGTAAATAATTGGGGAAGTTTTTTTCGTTCCTTTCCCTTCAATCATTGTGTATGCTATTTTTGAACCAGAGGGTAAATTCCAATATTGAGTTGTTACTCTTTGTTTCATTTGAGGAACGTCTAACTTAGTTGGAATGCATCCTTTTACTATAAATATTATCAATAATATTAGTAATAGCCATTTTGTGATTTTAAAAATCTTTTTTTTCATTTTTTATGTATTGATGTCTCTAGTCTTTTGTAAACTTACCGCCAACGTCAGTCTGTGAAAAAACCTTCGTTTATTTCTTCCAAATATAGAAATTTATGTCACAAAAAGGAAGAAAAGTTTTATATTTAAAGATGCAACACATAACGGGAATCTCGCGCCAACAGTTACAAATAAGTAGTTCCCTTTAAGCTGAATTACAGTAATTGGTAAGAGCAGCTATGCCCAAAGGTGAAGGAAAACACGATAAAACCAGATCGATTATCACCCCAAAAAAAAGAGGATATCAAATCCTCTTAATTATTTTACGATAACCCCATAGGGCTGGAAGTAAAGCGGTTCCGTTCAACCGCGAGTTCATTGTTCGTCTTTCAGACGCAACGAAGCCTCAGCTGTTAGTGGATAGTGTTATTTTGCATTAGTTCCATAATCTCTTTGGCTTGTTCAAAATGTCTTTGCTCGTGCGAAATAATAATGTCAAATGCGGTTTCCAATTTGTAAACTATATTTTTGTTTGCAGGGGATGAAATTATTGTCCCCGTTTCAATCAATTCTTTTGACGATTCAATTTGTCGTTTCAATTCACTTTGATGCCTTTCAAATCGGCTCAATATTGCTCCGTCTATTTCGCTTCCAGTTGGCTCCCAAATCGGGAATGTCTTCATCCTCTTCTTTCTGTCTGGTTTTACAGCATTGAGAATCGTTTTTCCCAAAAATGAAACCATAAAACCAATTTTCGATATGAACGGGGTTTTATATGTTCCTTCTTTTAAAGCGATCAAAACGGGATAATAGGTCTCATTAACAACTATTATATGGTCAATATTTTGGGCAATACTCCACGTATTGGAATTAGGTCTCCAATTCAACTGTTCGCTTGAAAGTATCCCAAATTTTGAGATTGCTTGTTCAGTTATATTATCCAATTCAGTTGTCCATTTTTTCATTGTCCTAAATTATTTAAATTTTGTCAAAATTAAGTTCAATTTCTACACTTGTTACTAACGTCAGTCTCTGAATAAACTCAAAAAGAGCCTCTGAGAACAGGCTGTATGAAATTTTTCTCCTACAAGTGTCCGAATAGTTTCTCTTTTTGACTTAGTTTTTTCACAGCCGGACGTTTCGTCGCTTTGCGAGGTTGCGAACTTCGTAACCGAATATTTTCTGTTACTTCTAAATTTCTTGCGAAATATAAACATGAATTTAGAACTTAATTCGCTTTTTTGTCAAACGCCTGTTACCTGCTGGCCTTCTGTATACTGTGTCGTTGTATGCCTTGTTAATACTATCTTTTAGTGATTCTTCAGATTTTGTTATTTGTTACATTTCTTCTTATATTCTATGTTTTTCGCGAGTATGATGCAAACCGTTTGGCTCTTTGAGATGGTGTGTGCTTCGCAACCGGTAATTTTTCGAGTGAACGTAAATTGAATGCGAAGCGGTAATATCACTAAATCACGCAATAGATCAAAACGAATGATACACTATGTTATTTTTCTATTGAAGTTACAGTGTCTTATTGAATGTTAAAACAAACTTATTACCTGCATTTTAAATATCAAAGATTGTTGCTAAACTCATTAAGATTATAGCTGTTATTAAAATTAATATTGAAAGAAAGGAGGTTGATTTTATTGACAACTTTTCCAAATACCATATTTTAAGATTAACACCAAGCATTACAATTGTTAAAATAAGTAAAGGGATAGTTACTAACTCGAATATTGCACTAAAAAAGTTATGCAGAAAAATATGTTTAAATGATATGTATATTAAAATTGCAAAATAAAATAAACAAGTGCTACTCAATATTAGATTTACATTTCTATTCATAATTGTGTTTTATTATTTAATCAGCGCTAATATGGGCGGCATCGGGAAGACACCCACGACATTAAAACTGCTAGTAGGGCAGTTCTCTTTAATAATGTGGCACTAATTTTTGAATCATTTTTTGGCCAGAAATGAAAACTACCTCAATTAAAATATTCTTTGCACTATCAGCGAATATCTTGATGTTTACTAAATCCTTTTCCTCATTAAAATATATGGTTGTATTTGTATTTTCTAATTTTGAATGAAAACGAAATTTTGGATTAATTTCACTCGCATATTTATGGAATTTATCATCAGTGATTCGAGCCGTTTGATTTTTTATAGTAATTAGTTTCGCGATGTTTTTATCATCAAAGACAAACGTTATTGTATCAGTTTTTTTATTAAGAATTTTACTTTCTTCCAAGAACTCGCCCTGTTTTTGTGAACTTAAAATTCTTCCTTTATATTTTTTGTCAATGACCTCTCTACTAAAATTTATTTGTGAATACAGTGTTGAAAATGAAAAAAAACAAAAAAGTATAATGGAATAGTTCAAATTTTCGAAACCAATATTTTTTTTGCTCATAATTTTCAATTTGTTGAGTTTATCACATCTGCTTTCTAACTACTGTTAATGCTTCTCAGCATCGTATTGTAGGCAATTTGTTAGCAGAATATTTTCGGCTAAACGAATATATGAAAATAAACGATAATTCCACTAAATTCCAGCCAGCTCAAGATGGCTGTTGTGAGTAATTATTTATACTTTCTTTTTATTTCGATTATAAGTTTTTCGGCAATCTCTTTATTCATTTGGTTTGTTACCTTTTCAGCTATTTTCTTTAATTTCGTTTCATTAAAATCATTTACCTCCTTTTCCACTTTATCCAAAAGGTCGCAGAAAAATAAGGAAGGACTATCAATTATTCTTTCGTAAAACCTATCTAATGACTCAAATTGTTGAATTGAACTATTCTTAAATTCCGCAATTTCCATTATGCTTTTGTCAGAACTTTGAGTTGAATGTTTTAGTGAATTGTTAACCAGTCTTAATTCATTTACTTCTACGTAATCATTAAGTTCTTTTACTGAAATATTCCTTTTCTTTAAAAAATCAATCATTTCGTGCCATTTCGGATTAGCATTAGGTAACTCGTTATAGAAATGAAATATCAATTTTTTTGTGTTTATTTCAAGGTGTTTGAATGCATAGATAATTTTCATTTCTAACAATGCAATTAGCTCGTCTTCTGCATAAAGCGCTGACTCAATATGTTCTCGCATTTGGATTTGAAGTGAATGACCAGTATGGTTAGCTATTTCATCAATTTCATTATACTTTTCTGGGTCAGTCGATTCTAATCCTAACCAATATTCAAAATCGGAATATTCCCTATCTCTTTCCTTTTTTAATTCTGTAATTATTTCATTTACAGGTCTATCAAGTTTATTGATAGATTGATTTAAAATTTCTTGAATATTTTTTGGAATTTCATTCATTTGAATAAAGTCGTATTTTTATAATTACTCACGATTTGTCTATAACATCAAATATATACATCTTTTTGAATGTTTTACTTAAGTTGTTCAGTATTTTCTTATTATTTTCATCTACGAAGCAATCTAGTGGGGTTGCTAGCTTACAGGTTTGCGTTTTTGAAAAATGGGAGTAGCTGGTGTTGGTTTTACGACTAGTGTATCCTAATTACTCTTGTATAAAATGAATATTTCAGCCATTTGTCAAGAAGTGGGTTGCAAACCTGCTTGCAGGAAGGAATGACTATGTTTTAAGCTGTTCTCGTAATGATTTGTGAATTCCAGCTTTTGCAAATCCGTTTTTAAAAAGCTGTTGCGCGGTTCTGGAACTGTATTGCCCACCATATTGTATTTCAAAAAGATATTTTCGAGGTTTATACGTGGTGAAATAAGTCTTAACTACGTCAAGATACTTTCCGGTAAATGAGAAGACGATTTTTCTTTCCTATTTTTAGCCCAGATAGCAGTGGAAAGCATTTTATCAAAAAAGGCTGAATTTTGTTGTCCTAAAAAAGCGACCAACGGAAGCTATTTTTAGGGCTTACAAAATGGCCTTTTTTGATGAAATCTTGTAGCGAATAGCTGGAAAAGCTACCAGAAAATAATATGTTTATACCTTACAGTAATGAAAGTATTGCCCATAAAGCGACGGCGGAAATGAGGAACCAAAGCACAACTCCTTGAAGTAGGGGTTTGTATCCCACGGAAAGCAAGACTTTTCTAGACAACCCGCAACCAATGAGAAATAGGGTTACCGTCAATCCTGCTTTGGCTAATCCGGTTAAATACGAACTGTATTTTTGTACAATTGGAAGATAGGTATTTGCAATCATGGCTAAAACGAACAAGCCGATGAAGTAGGGGATTTTGATTTTGGTGCCTTTATTTTTAAAAAATACCGTCGCTAAAAATGCCACGGGAATAATCCATAATGCTCTTGCCAATTTTACTGTTGCGGCTACTTCCAAGGCATGCGGACCGTATTTACTTGCTGCTCCCACCACGGAACTCGTGTCGTGAATGGCAATGGCGCACCACATTCCAAATTGCGTTTGAGATAAATGTAAAGCGTGACCGATCACTGGAAACAGTATTAAAGCAATTGAATTGAGGATGAAAATAGTGCCTAAGGCTACCGAAATTTGTTTTTCTTCGGCTTTTATCACCGGCGAAATAGCAGCAATGGCACTTCCGCCACAAATGGCTGTTCCTGCCGAAATCAAAAAGGAGGTTTTCTTCTCTATTTTTAAAAACTTGCCCATTAAAAATCCAATGAGTAATGTGCCAATAATTGAGGCAATTGTAAAAAGGATTCCTTCTTTTCCGGCTTTCATTGCGCTGGTTACATTCATCCCAAAACCCAGTCCTACAACGGAAACCTGTAATAAAATATGGGTGGCTTTATGGTTTAAATGTAAATACGGATGGCCTATAAATTGTGCAATAATCAATCCCATCAATAACGCAATGGGTGGCGTAATGAACGGGGACAAACACAAAACAAATGCCAAAAGAAAAATGACTTCTTGCGTGGAAATCCTTTTGAAAAACAGGTTTTTTGTGAGGAGATTATGCATTTTAGATTCGGTTTTCATACTGTTATTCTTAATTTATAACGGTACAAAGGACATCAATTTATAGGATAAAACGAAATTGTATTTAGTAATTTCCCATTACTTGAGGTTATACTGAATTGTAAAACTAATGTTCCAGTAGGATTTTATAAACAGCGGTTCTCCTATAATTTTGACAGATTCATCCTAAATATTTAACAATCCGCCATATTCACAGCAATTGCCAGACCACCTTCGGAAGTTTCTTTGTATTTGTTGTTCATGTCTTTGGCAGTTTGCCACATGGTTTCCACTACTTTGTCTAAGGGAACTTTTGCATTTTCGGGATCGGTGGCTAAGGCTAATTCCGCAGCATTAATAGCTTTGATGGCGCCCATAGTGTTGCGTTCAATACACGGTATTTGCACTAATCCGCCAATTGGGTCACAGGTCATTCCAAGATGATGTTCCATGGCAATTTCGGCTGCCATTAAAACCTGCTCGGGTGTTCCGCCCATTAATTCGCATAAAGCCGCTGCTGCCATAGAAGAGGAAACCCCGATCTCGGCCTGACAACCGCCCATCGCTGCTGATATAGTGGAACCTTTCTTGAAAATACTACCTATTTCACCGGCAACCATCAAGAATTGTTTGATTTCCTTATCTCCGGCTTCGTGGTTTTCAATCACTAAATAATACATTAAAACGGCTGGGATAACGCCCGCACTTCCGTTTGTTGGTGCCGTCACCACGCGTCCTAAAGCCGCATTGACTTCATTTACTGCAAGTGCAAAACAGCTTACCCATTGCAGGATTTGGCGAAATTTCACTTCGGTTTTTCTTATTTCTTCGAGCCAGGTTTGCGGAGAATTATAATTGGCTAAACCAATGAGGTTTTGGTGCATATCGAAAGCTCTTCGGCGTACGTTTAATCCTCCTGGAAGAATACCTTCTGAATGACAACCAATGTACATGCATTCTAACATGGTATGCCAAATGCGCATCAATTCATGGTCGATCACTTCCGGCGAACGCATGGATTTTTCGTTTTCATAAACGATTTCCGATATCTTTTTCTTTTCTGTAATGGTAAAATTGAGTAATTCGGCAGCATTGTCAATTGGAAACGGAAAAGCACATTTTATGGCGATTTTTTTCTTGGCATTGATGCGTTCTTCTTTGACTACAAAACCACCGCCGATGGAGTAGTAGGTCGCTGAATATTCCTTGTCATCATTGAGATAAGCGGTAAAAGTTAACCCATTAGCATGGAAGGGAAGGAAGTTTTTATTGAATACAATGTCTTGCAGAAAATAAAAAGGAATCACTATTTCGTTTCCTAAATTAATTTCATTTTTGTCTTCGATGGATTTGATGATTCCAGCAATATTTTCAACAGGAATAGTTTCCGGATCTTGTCCGCTTAGACCCAGCATTAACGCTAAATCAGTTGCATGCCCTTTTCCGGTTAAGGATAAGGAACCGTACAAATCGACTTTTACTCTGTTTACAAAAGGCATTACATTTTCCTCTCGCAATTCACTCAAAAAGCGTTCGGCTGCACGCCAAGGTCCAAGGGTATGCGAACTTGAAGGTCCGACACCAATTTTCAGCATATCAAAAACAGAGATACATTCTTCCATAATCAGGGTAAATTTTACAGCGCAAATATATATTAAAGAAATATAGAATTTTTTACAAAAGCGCTTTTAGATGTCATTTTAATAATTATAGTTCGTGTTTTTATTTATTCAGTAACAAATTGTTTGATTCATTGGTAATTAAATTTTTAATAATCAGCAGTTGGCTTTCCTGTTTTTAAATGGATTTTTCTATTGTCGTCGAATTAGTTTTTTATTAATATCTGAGGTATTTTTTTATTTGCTACTGATTGCAAGATAATTAAGCTAATATTTAGAAGGAAAACAGAATTAGAATAGAATTTAGCTTTAATTTTACTTTTACTATGAAAATACTACTTATCGAGGACGAGCCGCAATTACAACAGAGCATTACTCAATATCTTGAAATGGAAGGAAATGTGGTGGAAATTGCTTCCGATTTTTCTAAAGCAGAAAGCAAAATAGCCCTATATGACTATGATTGTATTTTAGTAGATATCACGTTGCCAAAAGGTTCCGGATTAGATTTAATAAAGGAGATAAAAGATAAAAAGTCTAAAGCTGGAGTAATAATTATTTCGGCAAAAAATTCTCTTGACGATAAAGTGTTTGGTTTAGACCTTGGTGCCGATGATTATTTGCCTAAACCTTTTCATTTATCGGAATTGAATTCGCGTATCAAAGCGGTAATTAGAAGAAAAAATTTTGACGGGAATATAGAAATCAGTGTAAACGAAATTATAATTTTGCCCAACGAAAGAAGGGTTTTAGTTCATAATAAAGAAGTTATTTTGACTACAAAAGAGTATGATTTGTTGCTTTATTTTGTGGCCAATAAAAATCGGGTGGTCAGTAAAGGCGCATTAGCCGAACACATTTGGGGAGACAATTCAGATCGATTGGACAATTTTGATTTTATATACAATCATGTCAAAAATTTGCGTAAAAAATTATTAGAAAAGGGATGTGAGGATTATTTACAAACCATTTACGGCATTGGCTATAATTTTAAAACAAACGAATGAAATTATTAGCTAAAACCAGTTTATATTATTTGATTTTGAGTATTCCGATATTAATTTTATCGGGATTTATTTGTTACCATATCATTACCGCGGAGGTAAATGACAGTAACAATGAACTTTTGAAAAATCGGATTGTTGTCGTCGAAAATTATTTGAAGGAAAATGATACGGTTGCTTTAAACTTAATTACAAAAAGTAAAGAAGCCCAAATAGAAAAAACTTTAAAAAAACAGTATGTAAATGGGGTTAAAACGAAGTATTCGGATACATTAATTCTTGATAAAAAAGAAAATGAGTTAGCAGTCAATAGGATGATTTCATCCCTTGTTACCATAAGAAACAATAATTATCAAATTAAAATTTGGCGAAGCACAATAGAATATGATGAATTATTTGATGGTATATTTTATTTGTTGCTTGTTATTTTATGCTGTCTTTTTTTGATTTCAATGTTTGTGAATTTTTGGGTTTCAAAAACTTTATGGAAACCATTTTACCTAACCGTAGCTTCGTTAAAAAGGTTTCGCGCAAACGACAACCAAATTCCAGCTTTCGCTAAAACCTCCATAAAAGAATTTGGAGAATTAAATAATTCGCTTAATGCGATGATGGATAAAATGATTGTTGATTATAACAGTCAGAAGAAATTTACCGAAAATGCTTCACACGAAATACAAACGCCTTTAGCAGTTATAAAATCAAAGATTGATTTACTGATCCAATCTAAAAATTTACAGGAAAATGAAGTAAAATTAATTTTTGCGATTGATGATGCCTGCTCGAAATTAATTCGACTTAATAAATCACTTTTATTACTTACTAAAATTGAGAATAGGTATTTCAAAACCACAGAAATGGTTTCTTTTGAAAATATTGTAGATAGTTCCTTAGTCTTTTTTGAAGATCATATTGATGCCAATAAAATCGAGATAACAAAAAATATTGAAAGTGACTTTTGTGTTTTAATGAATCCAGACTTGTGTTTGATACTTGTTAATAATTTATTGCAAAATGCAATTCGACATAATAGTAAGGGTGGTAAAATCGAAATTTTAATGGAGAAAAATAAATTTGTAATTTCTAATTTAGGAAAAAACAAACCAATTGACAACCAGTTATTTGAACGCTTCCAGAAAAATACTGATTCACACGAATCTTTGGGTTTAGGATTGTCTATCGCTAAAGAAATTGCTGAAGTTAATGGGTTGTCATTAGATTATCTATTCTCCGATGGCAAACACAGTTTTATCCTTTCTTTAGCTAAAAATATTGATTCGAAATAAAAAAAAGAAAGACTATTATTTTAGAATAGAATTAAAATAGAATTGCGTCTAATCTTTGTAATGTAAAATCATTTACATATCACATTTAAATAAAACGAAATGAAAAAATTATTAATGATTATGTCAATTGTATTCATATGCAGTTGTGCATTTGCAGGTACTCCACCGGGAGCAGTAAAAAAAGCGTTCGCTAAAAAATTTCCTACTGCTACAAAAGTAAGTTGGGGAGTTGAAGGTCCAAAAGAATGGGAGGCAGAATTTACATTAGAAGGAAATAAGATTTCTGCTAATTTTTCAGAAGATGGAACTTGGTTGGAAACCGAAAGAGAAATTAAAGCTGTTGATTTGCCAAAAGCTGTTTTAGCATCGGTAAAATCGAAATATAGTGATTGGAAAATTGCAGAAGCTGACAAAACAGAAACCTCGAAACATGGGACTATTTATGAAGTAGATTTAAAAAAAGGAATGAAGAGTAAAAGTCTTGCATTTAAAGAAGACGGTATGTCGATAAAAGAATAATTTTTTAATCAAATGTATGCATAGAGAGAGTTGGGTTTTTTATCCAACTCTTTTTAAATTGATTTAATAGCTGTGTTTTCCATAGAGTTAAATTTACTATTCTGTTTTAAAATCACCTTTAATTACCTTTTAAATTTTCAAAAATGAAAAAAATACTGCTATCATTTATAATTATTGTTTCTATTGCTAACACTTACAGTCAAACTTTTAAAGTTGCTAATAAAATCAATATCGCCGGGGATGAAGGCTGGGATTATATGGCAGTCGACGACGTAAATCAGCATTTGTTCGTTTCCCACGGAAGTGTTGTAAACGTGATTGATTTAAAATCAGATAAAACAATAGCTACCATTCCGGATACAAAAGGAGTTCATGGTATTGCGGTTGCAAATGACTTGAATAAAGCATTTATTAGCAATGGAAAAGACAATTCTATTACGGTTGTTAATTTGAAAACATTTGAATTAATAGAAAAAGTGAAAATTGCAGGAATTAAACCAGATGCTATTTTATACGATCAATTTTCTCGAAAAGTGTTTGTTTACAATGCCATGAGCAAAGATGCCACGGTTATTGATGCTAAAACAAATAAAGTGATTAAAACAATTGCACTTGGCGGAAAACCGGAGTTTTCGGTAACCAATAATAAAGGTTTGATTTACGTAAATATTGAAGATAAAAATCAAATTAAAACAATAGATGCTACCTCCTTAAAAGTGGTAAACACTTGGAGTATAGCGCCCGGTGACGAACCATCAGGATTAGCAATAGACTTAAAAACAAACAGATTGTTTTCGGTTTGTGGTAATAAATTAATGATGGTTTCAGATGCTAAAACTGGTAAAATAATCAAAACTTTACCTATTGGCGATGGTTGTGATGGTGTAGCTTTTGATGCTGAAAAACAACTTGTTTTCAGCTCTAATGGCGAAGGAACTATAACTGTTGTAAAGGAAAAAAACGCCAATTCTTTTTCAGTTCTTGAAACTGTTAAAACTCAAAAAGGAGCCCGAACAATTGCATTGAATAAAACAACACATCAACTGTATTTGCCAACCGCTGAATTTGGAACAAAGCCAGAACCAACCGCTGAAAATCCAAAACCAAGAGCTGGAATTACACCTAATTCTTTTACAGTTTTAGTTGTCGAAAATAAGAGTAAATAGATGAAATTTTTATCTAAATTTATCAAATGAAATTTACCATTTTACTTATCGTTTTTTTGAGTTTTTTTAAATCCTTTTCGCAAGAGAAGGATTTAAATTATTTTCTTGAAAAAGCACAAAACAATTCTCCATTAATCAAAGATTATAAAAACCAAATTAAATCGGTAGCCATTGATAGTTTGTTGTTTAGAGCTACTAGAAAACCACAGGTTTCAGGGAATTTGAATGCGAATTATGCTCCCATTATTAATGGTTTTGGCTATGACGCCGCTTTGAGTAATGAGCATACTGTTTCAGGTTTAGTGGGCGTTAATCAGAAGATAATTGGAAAAAATCAAATCAATTCTCAATATGAAACCTTCGAAATATTGAAAAAAGGCTTGGTTTTGAATCAAAAAGTAGCACTGAAAGATTTGAATAAGGCCATCATTGCCCAATATATTTCGGCTTCCGGAAGTTCGGAACAAATTGGTTATAACAAGAAACTTGCAATTCTTTTAAAAGAAGAAACTGATATTCTAAAAAAACTCACTCAAAACTCTATTTATAAACAAACGGATTATTTAATTTTTAGTGCCACGGTAAAGCAACAGGAACTGGTTTTATTGCAATTGAAACAGCAATACCAAAACGATTTGGCTTTATTGAATTATCTTTCGGGAGAAACAGATACGACTTTTGTCAATTTGAAAAAGCCTGAAATTGCTTTAAAAAGTACTAAATCTTCGGATAAAATTATATTTCTGAAACAATTTGAAGTGGATAGCCTGAAACTTCAAAATCAGAATAAATTAATTGATAATGGTTATAAACCTTCTTTATCTTTATTGGGCGATGCAGGATATTTATCAAGTTTTACGAATCAAGCATATAAAAATTTTGGATTTAGTGCAGGTTTAGGATTGTCAATTCCTATTTTTGATGGCAATCAGCGTAGTTTGCAACATCAAAAAAATGAGACCGCTTTATCAACAAATTGGGCTTACAAAAACAATTTCAACAAGCAATACAAGCAACAATTATTGATGCTGAACCAGAAATTGAAGCAGGCGAAAGATATTGAAAATCAATTGCAATCCCAACTTAAAATCACAGATGCTTTAATAGAAGCCAACAAGAAATTGTTGCTTACCGGTGATGCTCAAATCACAGAATATATTATTGCGGTTGGCAATTTAATCACCATAAAAAATGCCATTACACAAAATAACACCAGCAAACTTCAAATCATTAATGAAATTAATTACTGGAGTTTTAACGATTAATTATATGACAAAACCGATACTTTTTTTCACCCTATTTTTACTTTTTTTTGCATCCTGCAAAGATAATAACGCGGCCGAAAAAGTCATAGACGCAAGAATCCCAGTTACTTTAACCAATATTGATACTAGTACAATTGAAAGTTATGTCGACTTGAATGCAACCGCAACTTATTTAGTAAAAAACGTCATAAAAGCAAACGCTACCGGTTATTTGAATTCAGTTAATGTGGCTTCAAATGATTATGTTTCAAAGGGGACAGCGTTATTTTCGATAAAAACTCGCGAAGCAAAAGTATTAGGAAATACAATTAACAAGATAGATCCAACGCTGAACTTTGGCGGAGCCATTAGAGTAAGAGCCAACACAAACGGTTTTGTTACAGCGGTTAATGTGCAGCAAGGGGATTATGTTCAGGATGGTGATGCCTTAGCAACAATCAATGACAGTAATAGTTTTGCCATCGTTTTGAGTTTACCTTATGAATTGAAAAAACAAGTTACCATTGGTAAAGAATTCATCGTTTTACTTCCGGACAGTTCTTCGATAAAAGCAGTAGCTCAAAAATTTATGCCAACAGTTGATGCGGCCTCTCAAACACAAAATGTAGTATTGAAAATTATTGGGAAACACGATATTCCCGAGAATTTAATTGTAAAAGTCAGAATTAACAAATCATCAGGTTCAAAAAATATTTCGTTACCAAAAGCAGCTGTTTTGAGTGATGAAACGGAAACTGATTTTTGGATTATGAAATTGATTAACGATTCCACGGCCATAAAAATTCCAATCGAAAAAGGAATTGAAACAGACGATAAAGTAGAAATAGTGTCGCCTGTTTTGACACAGGATGATAAAATTTTGCTTACCGGAAATTATGGTGTTTCCGATACTATTAAAGTTAAGGTGAATAGAAAATAAACACGAATTTCACGAATTGACACGAAATAAAATAATTTGAAAATTGATTTCATAAATTTTTAGCTTTTTCTATTACAAACTAATAATTAGTGCTAATTCGTGAAATTCGTGTTTTATAAATTTTAAATATGAACAACTTTTTTGTAAAACATAAAAATGGTTTAAGTGCTATCATCTTCCTAATTATTTTAGGAGGTTTTTTTGCTTATTCGAAAATGCAAACGAGTTTATTTCCCGAGATTACATTTCCAAAAATAAAAATCATTGCCGATGCGGGTCAACAACCCATTGATAAAATGATGATTACGGTAACAAAACCTTTGGAAAATGCCATCAAGAAAGTTCAGGATTTAAAAACTGTTCGCAGTACTACCAGTAGAGGAAGTTGCGAGATTTCGGCATTTATGGACTGGAAATCCGATATTGATTTGAGCAAAACAAGAATTGAAGCACAAATCAATCAAATAAAAAATAATCTTCCCCCGGATACTCAAATCACGGTTGAAAAAATGAATCCTTCGATTCTTCCGGTTATTGGATATGCCATTGAAGGAAAGGGAATGTCAGCAATTGAACTCAAGAAAATAGCCAATTACACGATAAAACCATTCCTTTCTCAAATCGATGGTGTTTCCGAAATTAGAATTATTGGCGGAAAAGAAAAGGAATATTGGTTGTCTTTGGATTTTGATAAAATGAGAGCACTTGGTATTAGTCCTAATCTTATAACACAAGTTATGAGCGAGACTAATTTTATAAAATCAAATGGTTATTTGTCTGATTATCGGTATTTATATCTCACGATTACGGATGCTCAAGTCGATAAAAAAGATGAACTTGAGAATCTGGTTATTCGTAATAATGGCAAAGGAATTGTAACCCTGAAAGATATTGCGACAGTTGAAATTAAGGAGGCCAAAGAATTTATAAAAGTAAATGCCAATGGCAAGGAAAGTATCCTGATAGCAGTAATAAAACAACCCAATTCCAATTTGATTTCGCTTACAGTGGCCATGAATGAAAAACTGCAAGCGTTAAAAAAAATACTTCCGTCATCTATAAAAATCACTCCATTTTACGAACAGGCAAATTTTGTAAATGATGCTGTAAAAAGCGTTACGGACAGTTTACTCATCGGATTGTTATTAGCGATTATTGTAGCTGTTTTGTTTTTGAAATCGGCGAAAGCCAGTGCAACCATATTAATTATTATTCCAGTTACTTTAGGTTTGACATTGATCGTTTTATACTTGACTGGGCAAACGTTCAACATAATGACTTTGGGAGCCATTGCCGCAGCTTTAGGATTAATTATCGATGATGCCATTGTCGTTGTTGAACAAATTCATAGAACACACGAAGAACATCCTGATGAGCCTACCGTTTCGCTTTTGCAAAAAGCAATTCATTATTTATTCCCTGCAATGGTAGGTTCTTCGATAAGTACCATAGTGATTTTTATTCCTTTTGTATTAATGAGTGGAGTCGCCGGGTCTTATTTTAAAGTACTGACGGATACGATGATAATCACCTTGGTTTGTTCATTTTTTGTGACTTGGCTACTGTTGCCTGTAGTTTATTTATTGCTTTCTAAAAAAGTAAAAAACGCTTCAGAAACAAAAAAAGAAACAGAAATACATGAAGTTAAAACTCAAAATTGGGTGGCGTATTTTATTGGAAAACCAATACTTAGCATTTCATTTTGTATCGTTTTAATACTTTCTATTTTTATAATTCTGCCTAATTTAGAAACAGGCTTTTTACCAGAAATGGATGAAGGAAGTATTATTTTGGATTATGAAAGTCCACCGGGAACTTCACTCGAAGAAACAGACAGAATGCTAAATGAAGTAGAGAAAATAATAATAAAAATTCCTGAAGTAGAAGCTTATAGCCGCCGAACAGGAACTCAAATGGGTTTTTTTATTACGGAACCCAATCGTGGTGATTACTTGATTCAATTAAAAAAAGATCGAAATAAAACCAGCAACGATGTGATTGATGAAATCAGACAAAAAGTAGAAGCTACTCAGCCCGCTTTGCGTATTGATTTTGGTCAGGTAATAGGGGATATGTTGGGAGATTTAATGAGTTCTGTTTCGCCAATTGAAGTGAAAATTTACGGAAGCAATCAGCAAGAACTACAAAAAATAGCTAAAAGAGTAAATAGTATTGTAGAAAAAGTAAAAGGAACTGCAGATGTTTTTGACGGAATTATTTTGGCTGGACCAGCAATTAATATCCAACCCAATTATTCGCAATTGGCACAATACGGAATTACGCCAACTGATTTACAATTTCAGATGCAAACAGCACTTGAAGGAAATGTAGTGGGTAGTTTGTTAGAAAATGAACAAACAACGCCGATTAGATTAATTTATTCGAATTCTAAAAATAGAAGTTTAGAAGATATTAAGAAACTGCAATTATTTTTGCCCACCGGACAAGCGGTGCCTATTTCAAGTCTGGTTACTATTTCAGTTCAAAAAGGAGTTGCAGAAATTGAAAGAGAGAATTTGCAGATGATGAGCGTCGTGACCGGAAGATTGGATAACCGGGATTTGGGAAGCGTAATGCAAGAAATTCAAAAGAAAGTGAGCAGTGAGATTCACCTTCCAACTGGATATTATATTGAATATGCAGGAGCTTACAAAGATCAACAACAATCTTTCAAAGAATTATTGATGATTTTAATTGCGTCCTCATTATTGGTTTTTGGTGTGATTTTATTTTTATTCAGAGATTTTAGAGTAGCATTAGTGATTCTTTTAATTTCCGTTTTAGGGATTTCAGGGAGTTATATTTTACTTTTTATAACAAACACACCATTGAACGTAGGAAGCTATACTGGAATTATTATGATAGTAGGTATCATTAGCGAAAATGCCATATTTACTTTTCTTCAATTTAGGGAAACTTTTAAATTGACCAGAAATGTGAATGAGTCTATAATTTATTCTATTTCCACTAGATTACGACCTAAATTAATGACAGCATTAGGCGCTATTATTGCTTTGTTGCCATTAGCCATAGGAATTGGAACTGGTTCTGAGTTGCATCAACCCCTTGCAATAGCAGTAATTGGTGGTTTTTTAATAGCCATGCCGTTATTATTAATTGTATTGCCAAGTTTATTGTGTTTAGTATATAAAAATGAAAAGCATTTTACACATTTTAATTAATGGACTAATCGTTCAAAACTATTTATGATATCTTGAACTGAAATAGCGATATACAAAAACAGGTGCCAATAGTAGATAATTTTTCACTTAACAAGTGCTTTCAACAAAGTGATAAATCGCTGGCTTAAACCGATAACCACAAGTTGCGGTACACTCGCTTTTTATCATAATCATCGGCTTGCTTCTCGACATTGAAGTACCGATTTCCTCTTGGATCATTACCAACTCCAGCGATATATGCCCAATTTCCCCAATTGCTGCACACATCATAATCAATCAATTGTTGTTCGAAATACGCTGCGCCATAACGCCAATCTAACTCTAATTCGTTACAAAAATAACTGGCAACATTTTGTCGTCCTCGATTACTCATAAAGCCAGTAAGCTTCAATTCAATCATATTAGCATCAATAAAATCATTCCCTGTTTTACCCTCTGTCCATTTTTGTAATAGTTCTAAATTTATTGCTTTTGATTCTAATTTAGGTGTTTGAATTCCATTGAGCAAGAAATATTGCTGTTGGTGTTTTTTCATCATAAAACGAAAGTAGTCACGCCATAATAACTCAAAAACCAACCAATAGGTGGAGTCATTGGCTTCAAACTGCGTTTCGTATTTTTTTAGTTCTTGATAGATAAATCTTGGCGAAATACAACCCATAGCCAACCACGCAGAAAATTTAGACGAATAATCAGCACCGACCATTTGGTTTCTGGTTTCTTTATAGTTTGAAATGCATTTAGATTTATAAAAATAATGATTCAAACGCTTTATTGCTGCGGATTCTCCACCTTTAAAACGGATTGCAGCTCTTTTGTCGATTGGTGTAAACTTCAAATTTAATGCTTGTAAAGAAGGTAAATTTAAAGACTTAATTTCTGGTGATTCAATGTGAGTTGGTGCCTCAAAAACTGTTCGAATCACTGCTTCTTTCTCGATTTTCTTTCTGAAATTGGTAAAGACCTCTGGAATATCTTTAATGGAAAAAGGTAAATCTTCTGCATGATACAAAGTGCTGGTGCTATATGTTTCTAGTTCGCATCGCACTTTGAAAAGTTCGGTTTGAACTAATAACTCTGTCTGTTTTTCTTCATAACAAACTTCTCTTTTTGCAAAAACTGTGGTTGCTTTGTATTGCTTAATCAGTTTAGGAATTTCAATTTCTGGTTTGCCATGAACTATCAGCAATCCTGAACCAATTGCTCTCAAATTTGAATCTAAGTTAATAAGAGATTCCATCAAAAATTGCGCTCTGAAACTTCCTGTTTTTTTAAATCCAAAATCAGTTGTTTCAAAATGGGATTCATCAAAACAATACACTGGAATAATGCTATCACTGTGCGAAATCGCTTTTACCAAGGTTTCATTATCGTGTAAACGTAAATCGGTTTTAAACCAAACTAATGCAGTTTTCATAATGTGTTTATGTTTTTTAAATAATAATCGGCTTGTTCTAATAAGGCAACTTTTGCTTCTGGCTTCATTTTTCTCCAAATGTTATACATCATTCCAATTCTAGGATTTTTACCTAATTTATCTTCATTCTGGTCATAAAAATTCCAATATAAACTATTGAACGGACATGATTTTTCTCCAGTTTTAATTTCCTTTTTATAAAAACAACTTCCGCAATAATGACTCATTTTATCGATATAAGCTGCTGAACTTACATACGGTTTTGTACCTACAATTCCGCCATCGGCAAATTGACTCATACCGCGAGTATTGGTAATTTCAACCCATTCAATCGCGTCAATATAGATTCCCAAATACCAAGCATCTATTTCGTCTGGATGAATTCCGGCTAAAAGCGCAAAATTTCCTGTGATCATCAATCGCTGAATGTGATGCGCATAAGCAAAGTTTAAGGATTGATTTATAGCATCTTTGAGACAATTCATTTTTGTTTTTCCCGTCCAAAACCAATCCGGTAATTTTTCCTGATTGTTGAAAAAATTCATCGTGGCATACTCGGGCATTTTGAGCCAATAAATTCCTCTCATGTACTCACGCCATCCAATTATTTGTCGCACAAAACCCTCTAGTTGATTGTATTCAATTTCGTCAGGTCGTTTTTCCCATTCTTTTATGGCGCTATCAATAACTTCTTGTGGTGAAATCATTTTTAAATTCATAGAAAATGAAATTCGAGCATGGTATAAAGACCATTCGTTTGGCGACATAGCGTCTTGATAACTTCCAAATAAAGGCAAACATTCAACAAGAAAAAAATCTAATAATTCTAAGGATTGTTTTCGGTTAATTGGCCAAACAAAACTAGCTTCGTCAATATTCCCGATTGTTTTAATATCGGTTTTCTTAATTTGATTTAAAATTTCACGAACATCATTGTTAAAAACTAACGGTGGTGTAGCTTTATGATTTTTGGGTAGTTTTTTACGGTTTTCACTATCATAATTCCATTTTCCTGTTAGTGGTTTATCGCCTTCCATCAAGACTTCATGCTTTTTTCGGAGCATACGATAAAAACTTTCCATCAAAAAGGTTTTCTTTCCTTCAAAAAAATCACCTAATTCATTTCGGGTAGTAAAAAAATGTTCCGAATCAAACACTGTATTTGAGATCGAGATTGATTGGCAAAGGTTTTTTAAACAAACATCAACTCTATATTCGTCTGGAAGTTGGTATTCAAAATGAGTGAAATTGTGCTTTGAAACTAGATTTTGTATGTTTTTTTCAAATGATTGCAAGTTATTTTCATCATTTAAATGAATATAAATCACTTGGTGATTGTTTGATTTTAATTCCAAATAAAAAGATTGCATTGCCGAGAAGAAACCAACTATTTTCTGAATGTGATGCGTTGCATAATCAGTTTCAGAACGAATTTCCATCATCACATAAGTAACCGAATCATCTACGGATTTAAACCAGGAGTGATTGCTGTTGAGTTGATCGCCAAGAATTAATCGTACCGTTTTGTTCATTTTATTTGTTGCTTCTGCATTTATCACTGCAATATTTTACTTCGTCCCACACTTTTTCCCATTTTTTGCGCCAAGCAAAAGGTTTGTTGCAAACGATACACGTTTTTGTTGGTAGGTTTTGCTTTTTTACACCTTTCATTTGTTTAGATTTTATTTCTTTTCCAATTGATTTCAATAGCAGAACCTTCGGCTAAAAATATAGATTCGGGTTGTGTTTTATCTAAAACAGCAAAATCTTTTCCGTACATGGTTTCAAAATCGCAATCTATTTTATACGCTACGATTTCATTAATTAGCCAACTAGGATGCGCAATTTGATATTCTTCTGTAATCGTGTTATTGAATTTTGTGTAACCATAATAATGTTCAAAAATGAAGCTTTCAAAACTACTTTTCTCCATTGTCTTTTTCTCTTTCAACGCTGATAACGCGATACTATTCCACTTCTTATTAACCAGCCATTCGTATTTTATTTCTTTTTGTTCCTTGGCAAAATCCCAGCTATGTCGTGTTGGTATAGTTGTATAATGTTCTTTATACAACGCATTTGCTAACCACGCAACGGCTTTATATGGAACGGTTTCGTTTATAAAAACAACACCTCGCCTGGTTTTATTCCCCACTTTCCTAGAAACATAAAACCGTAAATTAATTTCTTCAAAAGTTCCGAATCTATATATTGGGACATTAAATATTTTAGTGTTTTTAAACATAAACCCGACTAAACTAACATAAGCTTTGTCATTATATAAATCTATTGTCACGCCTTTTGGTAAATATTTGGACAGAATTGCTGTAGATATTTCATAATTTGCCATTACAATATTTTCCCAATTGGCTTTTAAAAACACACTCATTTTAATTTCTTTTTTATTTGTTTACTTCTGGAAACAGCTTTCGAGCTATTTACATGTTTTGCTAAAATTCGTTTTCCTTCTTCTTTGACATCGTCCTGCTTGCGAAAACTCCATACAATATCACTTGCCTGTTTTCTAGTTTCTTCAATATTTACGATTGGTTGCGGATAATCTTTACCTATTTCACAATTATAAAATTGTTGTTCAATGGCGTTCAATTTCCAAGGTTCGTGAATTAATGCTACTGGAATTTCAGCTAATTCAGGCAACCATTGTTTTATGAAAATACCTTCTGAATCATGTTCTTCTGAATTTTTTATAGGACTGTAAATCCGAATGGTATTAATTCCCGTAGTTCCGGATTGCATTTGTAATTGAGGATAATGAATTCCAGGTTCATAATCTAAAAACTGTCTTGCCAGAAAGTGTAATTCGCGCCAATCTTGCCACAAATTGAAAGTAAAAAACGAAACCACCATAGCTCGCATTCTAAAATTAAGATAACCCGTTGTGACCACACAGCGCATACAAGCATCCACAATTGGAATACCCGTTTTGCCTTCTTGCCACGCTTTTATGTAAACTTCATTTTTAGGTTTCACTAATGAATCGTAGGCTTTGTTGATATTTTCAAATTCCATTCGGCATTCATCTTCAAATTTTTGAATAAAATGACAATGCCAATGCAATCGAGAAACAAAATTTAGTATCGCTCTTTTGTTGGACGAATTTTCATAATGCTGATTGGTATATTGGTAAATCATTCGCATGCTGATGTTTCCATAAGTCAAATAAGGTGACAATCTGCTGCACCCTTTTCTACTTAAACTAGGTTTGGAAATGTGTTTGCTGTAATTTACATAACGTTCCTTCACAAAACTGTCTAAATAGCGCCACGCCCAATGTTCGCCACCATGCTGAAAGTTCTTATTGCGAGTAGTAATTGCTTTTGGAAGTTCTTTTCCTTTGAATTTTGCATAAAAATCAGTTGCTAAAGTTTCAATTTTTAGAGAATTTATTTCGAAATTTAACGGAGTAGCGCGCATTACATTTTCCCAACGCTTATCCCAATCGCTTCTGGATTTTAATTTCCGAATCACACCGTGCATTTGAGATTGTTTCCAATGAATCATATTTTTATCAAAAAAAGATTGCATAGTGATATCTCTATCGAAAGTAATTTTGTTGCCAATTTCTTGATGTGAAAAAACCGTTTTTACATCATAAACATTTAGTAATTCCTGAAAAACGGATTGCACCTCGTTGTGAAAATAGTAAATTTCAGTAGAGGCAGACTTTAATTTAGACTGCATTTCTTGTAATGATTCATAGACAAATCGCCAATGACGCTCATCAGAATCATCATAAGACATCACTGATGGTTCAAAAAAACAAACTAAAAGAATGGGAATGTTTTCTTGTTGTGCCATAAAAAGTGGTTCGTGATCTGTAAAACGCAAATCACGTTTGAACCAAACAATATTTATAGCTTTTTTATTCAATTTTGAATTATTGATGTGATTTCTTTATCCGGTTTTTGTAATCTAATCGTTTTAATTGAAAGGTTTTATGAAAATTTTTTAAAACCTAAAAAGTGCTGATATTTGCTTTTCTTTATTTTTTCGAATCTATTTTTATTAGAAGTCCGAAGTAAAGAAACGCTTTTGAGTTGGGCGTAAGTATTATAAAATGAATACGATCTTGTCTTTCTAATTTTAAGAAAACAATAGTTTTAATGTATATTTTTTTGTTCTATTTTTGAATTTTTACGAAAAAATGATTTCTTTTTTGTTCAGTAGAATCCACTTTTTATCGCTGTTTAGTTTAAAAGTTCCTATATGTTCCTTATTCCATTCATTTGGACCAATTAATGAAAGAAAATTTATGCCGTCATCGCCTCTATATAAATGATAAATTTCGCCAACCACTGGTTCAAAAGAAAATTTAGAGTTGTAAACTAATTCATTCCACTCAAATTCTTCTATTAAATTTTGATACTGAAGTTTAAGCTCATTGAACTTACTTTCAAATTCTTTGTTTACATTACTGATACCTCTACTTTTCCAAGAAACTACATCATCGATTCTAATTGCGGGCGCGCCAACACTTGTTGCATAAGGTAAAAGATTCGCATTATATCCTTGCTCTTCAGAATATACGATATTATCTGGTCTTTCTTTTTTCATTATTGCTGAATAAATTTTATTATCGCTTAGAAATTTTATTATTTGAGATTGCTCTTTGCATATTGCATTTAAATCTGTCAATACCTTCAACGCGCTTGGCGAGGTGCTTCGTTTTGCAATTTTCAACTCGTTCACGCCATAATTTGTAGCTTCTAAATTTTAATTCTTTTTTCATTAAAGCCTTGACGTCGGCTTCTTTTAGTCCAAATTGAAAATAGATGGCTTCAAAAGGCGTTCGGTCTTCCCAAGCCATTTCGATAATCCGATCTAGTGCTATTTCTGAAAGTTGAATTTCGGTAGTTGACTTCATTATTTTGTTTAATCTTTTATTGATTTGATTCAACAAATTTAATGATTAAAAGTTTACGATGGTATATTCTTGATTTATATTTTGGAATAAAATATTTGAGGGAGATAAGATTGTCGATTTTGAATTTACTTTTGCTTTTTTTGATTAATAGAAAACGTAGTAAATGTATTCAGAAAAGAGAATTTCTTTTCTGAATACTAAATGTTTTTTGGTATATAGAATCTAAAAATACAACTATGTATCTATAGTTTTAAAATTTAGAAAGGATATCCGATTGCTAAATTAAAAACTAAATTTTCTTTTCGCCAAGTACTGTTACCAAAACTTATTTGATCTAACACCCAACGTTGACCATCCGGTAAATAAGGTTTCCGAACAGGGAAGGCAAGGTCAGTTCGAAGGACTAAAAACGAAAAGTCAAAACGAAGTCCGGCTCCAGTTCCCACGGCTATTTCGTTGATGAATTTTTTAGAAAATTCAGCCCCAGGTTTTTCTGGATTATTGTTCAGTAGCCAAATGTTTCCTGCGTCCAAAAATAACGCTCCTTTAACCAGACCATAAATTTTAGCTCTATATTCAGTGTTGAATTCCAATTTTAAATCTCCTGATTGGTCTGCTAAAAAGGAACTCGAAGTAGTTGAACCATCGTAACTACCGGGTCCGATAGAACGTGCTCTAAACGCTCTTAAACTATTGGTTCCACCGATGAAAAACTGTTTGATGAAAGGCATTTCAGTTGAATTGCCATAGGCAAAACCTGCACCAACAATAACTCTGCTAGCCAGTTGTGAATCTTCTCCTAATTTTAAATAATGTCTGAATTCGTTTTCAATTTTTATAAATTGACTAAACGGAACTCCAAACACCTTAATGGTATCTCCTTTTTTTGCATTAGCACCGGTCAGCAACCCGGCTATAGTTCCAGAAAGACCCAAAGTTCCTTTATAGTAAAAGGTGTTTTTCTTTCTTTTCTCCATGGTATTAGTAAAGGTGTACGAATAACTTGGACCAAAAATTAATTGCTTTTCGATTACTTTTTCAAGCGATGGATTGGCAGCAATTTGATCTCGATACAAAGGAGTTACATTTTGCGGGCTGGCATATGTAATTTCGGTAATACTCAACAAGTGTTCTTTATGTTCATTTGCTTTCCATAAATAACCGTAAGATCCTTTGAATGTCTGCAAGGAATATAATTTGATTCTATTTTGAAATTCATAACCTAGAGTAGCTTTAGTTTTTGGAACAAAACCACCAGGCGTTTCAATTTTGAAAGGGGAAACAAATCTTGGCCAAACCAAATTAGCTTCGGTACCCATTCGGTAAACATTAAAGCCATTATTTTGTCCTGATACTTGTACTTCAACTCCACCAAAAGCAGAAATAGTAAGTAGTTCGGCTCCTCTAAAAGCGTTTCTGTTGCTCCAGTTCACATTCAATTCTGTTCCGGTATAATTAGCAGAATTGGTTTTTGCCAACACTTCCACCCGAATTGATTTTTTGGGTAAAGGAGTGAGATAATACAAAGCATCTAGATAATTTCCTAGCGTATCAGAGACCTTAAATTGATTTTTCACAAACTTGAAAGTTCCTAAATTGACCAATCGGTTCAGAGATAAATTGTGATTGGTACGGTTGTAAAAATCTCCTTTTTTAAAATACAACGCACGATCAAAAATTCTTGGTTTGAATAAATTTTCGCGATCTATGATAGTAAAATCATTGTATTTTGTGGTAAATCCTTCTTTTGATTTCAAAGTATCAGAAACAATAGAATAATTAGGATAGACAATAATATTATTTATCTTGAATTGTGTTTGAGACAATGAAGGCGCTTCATTTTTTACTTTTACAGTCAAATCTACTTGATGATCTGCAACGGTGCTGTCCACTTGAATTTTAAGATAATCCGGATTGAAATAAAAATATCCTTTTTCTTTTAGCTTAGCATCAATACGAACTCTTTCTGCCTTTATTATATCAAGGTTGTATCCTTGATCTGTTTTTAGTAGGCTTCGATCGCTTATCGCGCGAATATTACTTGAAATTACGGAGGAATCAGTTGGGAATTTAACTTCTCTAATTTTATACTGTTTTTTCGGGTTTACGGTATAATTTGCTTTAACTTTTTTACCGCTCCTTGTTGAATCAGCTGTAGTTTTAGTATTGAAATAGCCATGATTTTCGCTAAAGTTTTGTAAAACACTTTTGTTGTATTCTAAATCAACTTGACTGTATAAGACGGGTGCTTCGCCAACTTTTGTTCGCAACCAGTAGCGCCATCCTTTTTCTTTTTTAGGTTTCCCTACTAAATTATAGATATATAATTTTGGTCTCAAACCAAGAATAGTGGAATTAGGTTTTGGTCTTACGATTTTTTGTAATTCAGTTTTTAAATATTTTCTTTCCTTTTTCGAAGTCTCATTTCCTTCCATTTTTACAGTTGCGCCAGTATATAGAAGTTCTCCTTCAGGTAAATATTTTGTATTGCTGCATGAAGTCACAAACAATGCTAAAAAAAGAAAATATAGTAAATGGTTCTTATTCATCAGATTTCTTTTTTGATACTTTTTTTATCTTGTTGTTTGTTTTTTGGCTTTTACTTTTGAGGAATAACTCTTTGAATTTATTATAATCCAATGTGATGATAAAGGCAATTCCAGTCTCTACAACTTCTCCTTGAAGCGCAACTTGATATTTGTTTACACGGTAAGCTCTTACTTTATATCTTCCGTCTTTTGAAAGTTGGTAATCTAAGGAAACATCGCCGGCAATATTATTTGCATTTTGATTCAATTGCTGAGGTCCCTCTATTCCAAAGCTGCTTCCCACAGTAACTTTCAATCGGTCATTTAGTAATTTCTTGGAGATACCTACATTCAAGTCCGTTTTGTTTTCTCGCTGACCTGTAGTATAATCATCGGTAGTATTTAAATCAAAATTAAGTTCAACCCCGTTAATTAAATTTGCGGTAAGATTATTCAGTTGCTGCGATAAAATTTTACTCGCACTTGCTCTGGCGAGCGAAGAAACGTTTGTGCCCCCGGATTCGCTTGCAAATGGATTTTCGCCGATGAAACGGTTTAACAACAGCAAAGCAAAAACCTGTTTGTTTAATTCATCAGGCTGTTGACTTAATTGCGTTAATTTTGCCTGCGTACTATTGATGATTTCAGTTGAAACACTGTTATTTCCTTCTGGTAAAATGATATCAAAATTAATAGTTGGTTTCATTATATCCCCTTTCATTTTTAACTCTGTTTCAAAAGGTATTTTTTGTTTGTACGTGTTTCTAATTTCTGGGGTGATATCTCCTAATTGATCACTTATCAAATCGATTGGTGCTGCTTCCGTTTTATAAACAGCAGTAATATTGATATCCGCTGTTGTTGGTTCGCCGGTCCAAAGAATATAACTTCCTTTTTTGATGTCAAATTTTCTTTTAATCGCACTGAAATTCATTTCATAACTACCTTCGGATAATTCATATCTTCCAGTTAAGCTAGTTTTTCCAGAAGGATCAATACCGCCGTTCAGTTGGGCTTCTCCTTTTAATTTTAAAAAATCACCGTTTGCTTTATCAATAACCAATGATAATTCAGCGTCTTTATCAATTTCAATGTTTACTGAAGCATTAAAACCTTTTAAATCCGAATTACTGCTAATTTCAGTAAGCGCAACATTTTCGATTAATTGCGGGTGGTCTTGGTCAATAAATTCAACAATTCCTTCTCTATCTGCAATTGAAGGATCAGATTGTGGTAAAACAACGGTAAATTTAGTATCCTTATTCACTTTGATATTACCGTCGATATCCGGGTTATTAAAATCGCCTTTTATGCGCAAGTGGTTGTCTAAGTATAATTCTCCGTAGTACAAATCGTTATCTTTAGCTTTTGAATTTACGGCCTTGAAATTATCAGCGTCAACTGTTAGATTGAATCCTAAATTGCTAAATTCATGACTGTCAATTGTTCCGTTGATCGTTAAATCATTATCTTTTTCGTCTTTTATAATGAACTTATTGAAAGTAATAGCATTATTCGTAAATGAGATTTTATCATTAATAGATTTGAATTTTGCATTCAGTTCTGTTGCTTTGAAACCCACGTCATTAAATTGTAAATCACCAATCACATTGGGTTGGGATGTGTTTCCGGTTATTTTAAAATTACCTGTCAAAAATCCGGTGCTTTCACTTAAATGATTCATCGTAAATCCTTGAATACTCTTCATGTTGAGTTTTTCAATGGCAAGATTCATATCAAAACTACTGTCGCCTGTTTTATAATTTCCGTCTAAATTGACTTGATTTCCTTGGCCGGTAATTGAAATAATAGCGTCATATCTATTGGCGATGGCATTATTTACTTTTATGCTAATGGTTCCAACAGTATCTTTTTTGAAGGTAAAATTCTCGATTATCAAATCGGAAGTAAAAAGGGGAGTCGTGCTTACATTTTTCAGTAAAGCGTTTCCATTGATTTTTCCGCTCATTTGCAAATCGCTTTTTTCGACTATACTGGTAATGGTTTCAAGATCGAAGTCTTTGAAATCAATTGCTATGGGAGCATTTTGTCTTTCGGATTGGGATTGAATTTTAATGTTATTCCCTCCTTTGTCCAAATCGAAATTATTGATGTAGACCCCGTTTTTACCAAAACGAATTAAATTATCGGGTACGATTTTCCAAGATTCATAATTGAGTAATAAATTATTAGAATCCAAATTGATTTCGTTGTTTCCGTTGATGGCTTTAAGAGTTCCAGCAATTAAGTAGCGTTCTTTGTCCTTTAGGTCTTTTAACTGAATCGTATAATTGGCAATGTTGTTTTGGACTTTACCGGTAATACTTGTAAACGGCAACTGAATTTGTTTATTTATGACGTCGTCTACAACTAAACTATAAACCAGTGCCTTGTCTTGGGTATCTATCTTCAAAACTCCGTTAGTGATTCTATTTTCACCGTAAATTAATTTTGGAATTGTACCATTCAAAACAATAGAATCATTAACAGAATTGTACCTTCCGCTTAGGTTAATGGGTTCTAAGCTTTTTATTTCTGGAACTAATTTTAGTAAAATGGGGCTGTCTTTTATAGCGATTTTAAAAGCTAATTGTTGTTTTTCACTTACTGCTTTTCTTTTATAAGATGCAGTATTATAGTAATTGGCAATAGAATTAGATAATGCAGTTGCTATTTTTGTTAGCTTGTATTTTCCATCGACTTCTGCATCTAAAAAAGGTGATTTTAGTTTTAAAGTGTTTTTTAGTGAACTGGACGTTGCCACTACATTAATGGAATCAATAACAAATTGTTCTTTTCCATTGGCAATGGTTATCGTATTGGCACTTATGGTTCCATTGAGATAATCTAAATTGGCAGATTGAATATCGGCATCTACAACTCCTCTAATTTTCATTGGTCCGGCATGCAGATTTAGTTTTTCTAAATCGGCGATATCAACATTCAGTTTAAGTTTTCCTGAAGGATATTTGTCTCTAAAACTTCCGCTGCTTACTAAATCAAAAGTTAGATTTGGATCTTGAGCATTTGCTTTAACATTAAAATTTCCGTTTCGAATATTCCCTTTTACATTTAGATTTCGATAGGTATATTTATTGTAATAGGCTTTTTTAATGGTTCCGTTCAAAGAGGCAGTCGCCGTTTTTAAATTAGAACCACTTCCTTTTATGTTAGCTTTTAAAGTGACTTTACCAATTGAATCGTTTTTGATAAATTTCCCAAGATCAAAATTAGTCAGTTCCATTTTGGCATCATATCGATCCAGATTTTTTATTCTTCGATCGTATGTACCATTAATTTTTGCATTTCCAAAACTGCTTACCAAATTCAAATTGGTAGTAAAATTATCTATTGTCCCTTTGAAAGTTCCTACAGCACTGAACTTTGAAGGCAGTTGAATCGAATTTGGAATCGTTCCCGGAGGTAAAATTCCATTAAGATCTTTAGCACCGGATTGCAAATTCTTAATATTAAAATCATAATATGCTTTGTTAGCATCCGGTAAACCTATAATTCTTCCGCTGGTAACCACTTTAGTAGTTCCAATACCACTAATTTCAATGTCTGGAAATGCAAAATTCTTTAATTTTCCCGAAACTTTCCCATTTACCTGTAGTATCGCATTGGGATTGCTCATAAAAGGATTTGTTTTTACTAAAATTGGAGCAAAAAGCAAAATATCTTTGATTCCCAATTTACTTTTTTTCAAGTTAGCTGTAATACCTAATTCTCCTGGATTTTTAGCTAAAGATCCAATTGAAGGATAACCGATGAGAATTTCATCTTTCAACTCTGTTTGAGGGGTTTTTAAATATAATTTCTTGAAGAAAGCATTCTTTTTACCATAGAAAAAGTCAGCAGTAAACGATTGAATGTTTAAACCACTTTTGTCTTTAAAAGTTAACGAATTTACCGCTCCGGAGATATTTTCCGGATTGTAATATAAAGCATCGACTTGTAAGTTTAATTGAGTAAAATCTAAATGGTTGTAATCTATACCTTCGTTTATTCTGTTAATATTATTATTGTCATAACGGAAATTTACTCGTTTAAATTCGGTTTTAGTTACTTTTACTTCCCAGTTATTTGGGTCGCCTTTTGCTTCTTTTCTTGAATTTTCTGAATCGAGTTTGCCAAAAGCTAATTCGCCTTCAGCACCTGTCAAATCAATGCTGTCAAATAATAATAATTGGTTATTAAGATCAATTTTATTAATTTTAGCTAAAAGTTTTTTCAAATAAAAGTTAGTGGATAATTTGGTTTCGTCACTTTGGTAATCAAAATCAATTTTAGCCAAATCAATTTCTCCCAGTTTTAATTTTAAGATGGATTCTGGAGCATTTTGTACAGCAGCAACTTTGGTTTTATTGGATATTTGAACCAACCCTTGCCTTAATTTAAAACGTAAGCCATTAATTTTAGCTTTTGGGATTTCAAAAATCATCTGATCTAAATCAAATGTTTTTACTGTTGTTTCAAAATGATTTAAATTGGCATTTAAATCGTTTTTTGTAACGGCATCATTATAATTGAATTTTATTCGGTCCAATTTAATTTTCTCTACAGAAAATTGCATCGGAGGAGAATCGCTTTTTTGTTTTTCTGGCGAAGCAAAAGCCTTGAAGATATATTCGAAATTAAAAACTGCTTTTGAATCTCTATTTAAATTGGCAGTAATTCCCTCCAATTCCAAGGAGTTGATTTCAATTTTGTTGTTTATCAATTGCAGCAAACTGATATCAGCCGATAATTTTTCTCCGGCTAAAAGCGTGTCCTTTTTTTGATCCTGAAAATAAACACCTTCTAGAATTACTTTTTCGGGTAATCCAATTTTTAATCTGGCAATGGAAACTTTAGTTTTAATTTTTCCTTCCAGATACGTTACCGCTTTTTCTTTGGCAAAATTTTGAACAGAGGGAATTTGAAAAATTGCTATTATCAATAGAAACAATAGTACGATTGTTCCTAAAGTCCAAAGGAAAATTTTTAAACCTTTCTTTAAATAGTTTTTCAAATGAAGTGTTTTTTTTAATGTTTTAAAAATAACCAATTTCAACCAGATTAACAATTTTAGTCGAAAATGGAATAATCTACAAAGATGTAAATTTCGCAACGAAAAATCGTATAAAAGTCGTTTTTAAAGTTGTAAAATTTTTGGATAAAATAGGCTCAAAGTTTTATGTATTTTACTTGTAAGGCTTAGGTATTTTAAAAAACGGCTAAAAATCAATCACTTTCACTTCTTTTAGGTTTTATATTTTGGAATCTCATTAAAAAATTCAGCTTGTTTTTCGTCCAATACCATTTCTTTTACAGCCATTAGCATCGCTTTATTGGAGGTGAAAAGTTCCCGATTAAAGTTGATTATGGTGGTGATATCTAAATTTTCAATTGAAGCTTGTTGCGCCTCGGTATAAAAATTATTCAAGGCAGAACTGTAGTTATTCTGGATACTGTCAAAAAGGGATTGGAGTTCTTCAAAACTCACTTTGTTTTCTTGCAAAAGCAAGGTATTCAAATGAAAATACAGGTTTTCTGTTTCTTTTTTATGATGTATAAAAAAATTGTATTTAATATCTTTTGAGGAATGGCTGAGATTTGAGATATTAGAACCTATGTCCTTGATACTTTTTACCGAATGCATAGAGCTCCGTCCTGCTGAAATCAATTGATTGAGTTCTCCCTGGTGCTCATTTTGTATTTTAGATCGCAATTTTAAATAAAAAGCCTGTATTTCACCCTGCAATTGTTTCAGGAATTCATATTTTTCTTCTTTAGTTTTCGAAAAGAAATTTTTATCCTTATTGATGATTTTATATTCAGAGTGGGCTTGAAGCGAGGAAGTATCGGTCTTAAATAACTCCAGATTAAAAATCATTGAATTATAAATAAAATATTTGGTTTCTCGTCGAAATAAATCCAAGGCTGTTTCTGGTTCATTGATAGACGCGTGTCCTATAAAGGCAGCTGTGGAACCATCTGAATCTTTAAAAAACCGTTCTAAAAATTTTGTAAATAAATCGAGAAAAGGAAGAAAAAGAACAATAGCAAGTAAATTAATAAGACTGGAAAAAGTAACCAATCCTATAAGGGAATCCTTTATGTTGAAAACATCAGTAATCAATAACAGAATAGGTTTTAGGAATAGGAACGCAATTACAGTTAGGACGATGTTGAAAAGAATATTACCAAGCGCCACTCGCTTTTTCGAGACATTGCCACCTATTGCGCCAAGTAGTATTTTAATTGTAGTACCTGTTTCTGAGCCTAGAACAATGGCTGCTGCCATAGGAAAATCAATTGCCCCTGCATGAAGTGCACTAAGTGTAAGAGCCATTGTTACAGAGCTGGATTGAACCACCATAGTAATGAGAAACCCCATGAATAGAAACACAATAGAAGGCATGGCTGCATATTCCGAAAAATTAAAGTTTTGCACCTGCGTTTCCATGGCAGTTTTCATAAAGGAAAGCCCAATGAATAAGAGTCCGAATCCTAAAAGAAAATAAGAGATATATTCAATTGTCTTGCGACTCCTGAAAAGTATTAGTAGAAAACCGCCCAAGCACACGGCAGGATAGGCAATTATTTCAATATTTGTTTTAAAACCAAGCGTAGCGACCAGCCAACTATCGAGTGTGGTGCCCAGATTAGCGCCTAGAATTATTGTCAAGGCATTCTTCATCGTAAACACGCCTGCCCCTACAAATGCTAAAACCATCAAAGAAACCATAGAACTGCTCTGAAGAACTGCAGTTACGACTGCGCCACCAGTTATGGCACCTATATTATTTTTTGTAATGCGCTGCAAAAAAAGTTTAAATGTTCGACCGGAAAGATTTTTTAATGCTTCCTCAATCAGGTACATTGCAAATAGGAACAATCCTATTCCCGCGGCTAGTTTAAAAATCGAGTTAAGTGTTTCCATAGACTTATTTAACTTTTAAAGATAACTAATTTAATTTTATAATTGTACTAGAACTATTACCGATCTATAACCTCAAGTTTTAAATAAAATGTGTTACAAATCAGTTTTGTTTATTAAACTGTTCGTCATTTTATTTCAAACGGGAAGCCAGAGGAATCAATATCTTAATAAAATTTTTAATTAATGCCATGATGACCCGTATAACCGGAGGATTAAATGGGATTATTTTTGCAATTAGCGCTACCAAACTGGTTACTTAGTTTATAATTGGCCCAGTTCAATCGCACTATGTCCTATACTTCTTTCGTTTTTAATTTGTTATGTTAGTGACGTATTTTTTAGCTATTATCATGCGTTGAAAGCATCAAGGTTAAATTCTATTGAGGTGTTGCGGTAAGATTAAAAATTTAAATATTATGGTTCTGTTTTGAAAACCTAAATTTCAAAAAAAAATCTTATTAATTAATTGCAATACAGATTGATATATAAATATTTTTTCTTTTTTAATCAGAAAATAATTTATAAATGTAAATTTTTTAAACAGAAAAATGCTACCTTTATGTTTGATTTACTAAAATAGTTGTTCAACAATTTAAATTATTTAATTATGTCAACAGAAAATTTTTTAGTTTGGTTACTTTTAGGAGTAGTCGCAGGATGGTTAGCAGGTCAAATTATGAAGGGTAGTGGCTTTGGCCTTATCGGAAACATAATTGTAGGTATCGTAGGTAGTTTTTTGGGCGGATGGCTAGGCACAAGACTTGGAATTGCAGGTACTGAAACTGGTGGTTTTAATTTAGCCAGTATAGTAACCGCGGTCTTAGGTGCTGTTGTCCTGTTGTTTATTGTAGGATTGTTAAATCGAGGAAGATCAAATTTGTAGCAAAAAAACTATTTAATGCATAAAAAAAGTCAATAGCGTAATTTCTATTGACTTTTTTTATTCTTGATGTACAATTTTTTAGTTTTTCGTTACTTCAGCACTCGCACTGTCATATGATTAACGCCTGAAATTTTAAAAACATCCCCTTTCACTTGTATAGTTTCTCCAGTTGAAACCTGTCTATATTGTGTTGGTTCAAATAAATTGGCGCGACTGATAGTCGCTAGATAAATTGAATTGTCGGTTGTTGCTAATTTCGCGGTATACCCGTCTTTGCCCACTACGATTTCCTGCACTTTACCAGTGGTGAATTCAGTGGTGTTTGCGTTTATCAACGGACTGCAACTTACAGCCAGTGCGATTACAATCAGTAAGCAGCTGGCAATTTTAAATAATTGTTTCATAAATTTAAAGTTCTAGAAAATCATTAGTTTTTGGAAAATTACGAATAGCGTCTATCGCTATTTCAGGAGTTGGGTTGGCTATTTTGCGCAGTTTGGTATCCATCCATGCACCATCTACGGTTATTATGGCACAAAGTTTATTTTCGTCATTCAGGAATTCGTGGACAATTGACCAACGTGAAGCGTCGGGTTTCATTTTAGAAATTTTAGTATGCATCACTATTTTATCCGAAAGCAGTATTTCTTTTCTAAAAATGCATTCTTCCCTGAATAAGATGGGACCAAAATTCTGTGACCGCAAAACCTTCATTGTTAAACCTAGGCTTTCTAAAATCTCGATACGGTGCTGAGCGCCAAAATCATAATAAGCGCTGTGACGTACATGAAAATTAGGGTCTAAATCTGACCAACGAAAGGATAATTCTTTGCTAAAAGCTGTCATTATTATTTTATTTTAAATTGCATTTATTTTAGTGCTAAGGTCCGATAAACATATTGTAGAACCCGCATTTGATTTCTGTAAATATAGAAAAAACGAGTAATAATACGATAATAAAGTTTTTACTTTTTAAAATGTTGGAAGAGAAGAGGATTTAAAACCTGCGTTTTTTTATTGTAGAAAAACATAATTAATCCAAGGTCTTTATTTGTTTGCTATTTACTAAAGCTTTCATTTGGGTTATCGCAATAGTATTGAGTTGAATAAGCCTTTGTGATTGCGATTGTCCTTGCTGAATAAAAACAGCATTGAGACTTTCCAAATTTGATAAAATGACCAATTGTCCTATTGTTGCGCTATCTCTTATGTTTCTTTTAGTTTCTAAACTTTCAATTCTCCATTTAAATCAGTTGTAAGCACAAAACTCATATAATCAAAAAAGGGTCTTACCGATTTAAATATTTCGTTTACATTGTAAATAAATTTTGGATCAATTACTTCTTTATCGGTAAAATTATGTTTAAGAATAAATTGTTTATGCCGAATTAAATCCATCGCTTCGTGGTCTTGGGAAAATCCTTTTGGGAAAGTTGGAACTGTATGACCTGTCAGTTCTAAAAAATTATTCTTTATTGATTTGGAGTTTAAAATTTTGCGCCAATCTTTATGGTTAAGGTCAATATCTTTTCTTATTCTTTTTAGGTCATCGGGATTTGGAGAGAAAAAACCACACGCTAGAAAATTATTACCGGGCTGAATATTCAAATAATAGCCACCTCGTTTTAAGTTAGTCGCTCTTTGCAAACTTGCTGCAAAGCGAGGTTTGTAAGGTGATTTGTCTTTACTGAAACGAACATCACTATAAATACGATAGAGACTTTTTTTTCCAGAAACATTTTCAATAGATTCATGATTATTCATTAGTATTATAAGTTGGTCTATAAATGCAATAATATTATTTTGTGCTGAAATATAAGTCTCCTTATTTTCAGCAAACCATTCTCTATTGTTATTATTTGCCAGACTCTTCAAAAAAGTGATGCTACTTGCTAATATGGGGATGTCTTTCATTCTTTATTTTTATAAAGTAAATATATGGAACTTTAAGGTCACGATCGCTTCGCAAAGTTTTCAACTTTGAGAAAGTGTTTAAGGTCTCCTGATCTTTATTGCATCAGTCAGTTTTATTATTTTAATCTTAAACTGAATGACGCATCCTCAAAGTTGAAAACGTTTTGGAGTAAGCAAAGAACACTTCGAGGAGCGGGTTTTTTCACGTGGAGACAAGTCGCGACCTGTCCGTACAATAATGAGAATAAGATAATGATTTTAAATGTGATGGAAATACAAAATCCCTAGCCCTGATAGAAATGGAAATCCTTTCTTGTCTCTTCTTGTCCCAAAAGACAAGAAGAGACAAGAAAGATTGCAATGGATAGCAGGAAATAGCTCCTAAAATAAAGGAGGAATAAATCATAGGCAAGCTGAAGATAGCGAGATATAAGACAGGAGAATCTGAAATGAATTCAGATTAAAATGTCATGTTGTCAGATTATTTCCCGCCAATTTTCACATAAACTGACAATTTATGGGCACCTATTGTATTGGCACAAAGATTGACTTATCGTCTTCGAGACGTTAAAAATAAGTTTACAATTAAAATTAAATATAGTAAAAATGGGTAAAATAATCGGAATTGATTTAGGTACGACAAACTCTTGTGTTTCTGTAATGGAAGGTAACGAAGCAGTGGTTATCCCTAACGCAGAAGGAAAAAGAACAACACCATCTATCATCGCTTTTGTTGAAGGTGGAGAGATTAAAGTGGGAGATCCTGCCAAAAGACAAGCGGTAACTAATCCTACCAAAACGATTGCTTCTATCAAACGTTTTATGGGTCACTCTTTTTCAGAAATTACTGCTGAAGCAAAAAGAGTTTCTTATTCTGTAGTAAAAGGAGACAACAATACACCACGTGTTGATATTGATGGTCGTTTATATACTGCACAAGAATTGTCAGCAATGACTCTTCAAAAAATGAAAAAAACAGCTGAAGACTATTTAGGCCAAACTGTTACTGAAGCAGTTATTACAGTTCCTGCTTACTTTAATGATGCACAACGTCAAGCTACAAAAGAAGCTGGTGAAATTGCAGGTCTTAAAGTAATGCGTATTATCAACGAACCTACAGCTGCAGCGCTGGCTTACGGTCTTGATAAAAAAGGTAAAGATCAAAAAATTGCAGTTTACGATTTAGGTGGAGGTACATTTGATATTTCTGTTCTTGAATTAGGAGACGGAGTTTTCGAAGTATTATCTACAAATGGGGATACTCACTTAGGTGGAGATGATTTTGACCATGAAATTATTGACTGGTTAGCTGCTGAATTCTTAACTGAAGAAGGTATTGACTTACGTCTTGACCCAATGTCATTGCAACGTTTGAAAGAAGCTGCTGAGAAAGCAAAAATTGAATTGTCTTCTTCTGCGGAAACTGAAATTAACTTGCCATACGTTACTGCTACGGCTTCAGGACCTAAACACTTAGTTAAAAAATTAACTAGAGCTAAATTTGAGCAATTAACTGATTCATTAGTGAAACGTTCTATGGCACCAGTTGCTAAAGCGCTTAAAGATGCAAATTTATCTGTTTCTGATATTGACGAAGTTATCCTTGTAGGAGGTTCTACTCGTATGCCAAGAATCGCTGACGAAGTGGAAAAATTCTTTGGTAAAAAAGCGTCTAAAGGAGTTAATCCTGATGAGGTTGTTGCTATTGGAGCAGCTATTCAAGGTGGAGTTCTTTCTGGAGATGTAAAAGATGTATTGTTACTTGACGTTACACCTTTATCTTTAGGTATCGAAACTATGGGTGGTGTTATGACAACTCTTATTGAGTCTAATACAACTATTCCAACAAAAAAATCTCAAGTTTTCTCTACTGCTGCAGATTCTCAACCAACAGTTGAATTGCACGTATTGCAAGGAGCTAGAGCAATGGCTGCTGATAACAAAACTATCGGTCGTTTTAACTTAGACGGTATTCCACCAGCACCAAGAGGTGTTCCACAAATTGAAGTAACTTTTGATATTGATGCTAATGGTATCATCAAAGTTTCGGCTACTGATAAAGGAACTGGTAAATCTCACGATATTCGTATCGAAGCTTCTTCTGGATTAACTTCTGAAGAAATCGAAAGAATGAAACAAGATGCTGAAGCTAACGCTGAATCTGACAAAATCGCAAGATCTAGAGCAGAAAAATTGAACGAAGCAGATGGAATGATTTTCCAAACTGAAACTCAATTGAAAGAATTAGGTTCTAAATTATCTGACGAAAACAAAGTGGCTGTAGAATATGCATTAACTGAATTGAGAATGGCGCACCAATCTCAAGACATTCCTGCAATTCAAACTGCTCTTGACAACATCAACGCTGCTTGGAAAAAAGCAACTGAAGCGATGTATGCTCAAGGAGAACAAGGTCAAGCTGAAGCACAACCTCAAGGGGATGCTGCTCAAGGAGACAATGTTGAAGACGTTGAATTTGAAGAAGTAAAATAATAATTTCCCGTAGAGACGCACTGCGGTGCGTCTTTATTGTTGATTTAAAAAACCGTTCGCCTGTGGTGAACGGTTTTTTTTATGCGATTTTCGAATGCTTTTTATGCGACATTTTCAGAATTACTAATACATGCGGAAACGTAATTGCTGCTAGAAAAGAGAAAAACAACCCGTTGAATATTTCCGTATCCCTAAACAGGAAATAAAGAAGTCCGATACCCAGTAATGAGGCGAACCAATAGACAAAGCCATTCCTACAATACGCTATAAAATGGGTAAAAGTAAAAGAACCATGCAGATATTTTATTTGGTCTAAAATAGAAGGAATGCTATGCCAAATGATAAAGTAAATGGCAAAACCCCAAATTAAATCTGAAGTTTTAAATAATATTGCAAAAAGCAAAAGAAAAAACAATTCTCTTTCTAATTTTTTTCGAAAGGATTCAAATTTCCAATAAAAATAAACACTTAAACTTATAAAGATCAATCCGCTAATTATGAGGGTTTCATTTATATAGTAGGACGGAAGTTTAAATCTAATAATTTCTGTTACTATAATTTGGACTTCATTGATATGAAAGAAAAACAATAAGAACAAGAGAACAATTCCGTATGTAAACGGGTAGAGAATAAGCAGCCATTTTGGGACATCAAAATCTAAATACAACCCTTGCTGATCGCCAAAATGGAACGCACTTACCAAAATGAATAATAGCAAGGCTAACACAGGTACTAAATAGAAAAGTAGTAACCCACTTAAAACTACCAGAACATAATATATTAGAATTTTTGTAAAGGAAAACGCGTTTTTTGAATCGTTTGTATTCTTAATTAATAGCAAATCATTAGCCCCATGTAAAATTCCGAACGTAAAAATGAGTAAAAAACTAATGAATATTTGAATTTCTTTAGGGAAAAAGGAGTTGAGCCACAAACAAAAAAAGCTTGCTACGATTGCGAAATTTGTATATTTAAGCATGTTTGAATTAAGTTTGTTTAAAATTAAGTAAAAATATTTTAACAAAATGTATTTTGTTTGTTTAACTTTTATTATATTTACTTCAACAAATAACCTTAACCTTTAAATTTAAATTATGACAAATTCTATGTTTATTACTATGTTGGTTGCAAAATTATCTCCTACAGATTATGTAGGATTTACTTTTTTCGTTGGTTGTATGGCTATGATGGCCGCATCAGCATTTTTCTTTTTATCACTGAACCAATTTGACAAAAAGTGGCGTACTTCAGTCTTAGTTTCTGGTTTAATTACTTTTATTGCCGCAGTACATTATTTTTACATGAGAGATTATTGGGCTTCGTTTGGAGAATCACCTACTTTCTTTCGTTATGTTGACTGGGTTTTAACGGTGCCATTAATGTGTGTTGAGTTCTATTTGATATTAAAAATAGCAGGAGCTAAACAATCATTGTTATGGAAAATGATTATCTATTCATTAATAATGTTAGTTACGGGTTACTTTGGTGAAGCCGTAAATCCAGAAAATGCTCAAATTTGGGGATTAGTATCTGGAATAGCTTATTTCGCTATTGTTTACGAAATATGGTTAGGGCAAGCTTCTAAATTAGCTGCCGCTGCAGGAGGAAATGTTCTTGCCTCACACAAAATATTATGTTGGTTTGTACTTGTAGGTTGGGCAATTTACCCATTAGGATACATGTTAGGAACTGATGGATGGTACACGGGAATCCTTGGAAAAGGAAGCGTAGATGTCGCTTACAATATTGCTGATGCCATTAATAAAATTGGTTTTGGATTAGTAGTCTATAATTTAGCAGTAAAATCACAAGCTAACTAATTTTCTTTTATTTAATTTGTTTACTAAAACCGAGCTTTTTTAAAGTTCGGTTTTTTTATGCAATGGATTTTTTTATTTAGTTAAAAAACAAAACGGATTATTTTGCATCAAATATTATTGTAATTTTCAATCCTAGTTGAAATCTTAATTCATTATGAAAAAAATAATCCTACTTCTTACACTATCATTTTTTTGTACTACTATTTTTAGCCAGTCAAATAAGTCATCCAAAAAATCATCCTCTTCACTAGTTCTTGCAAAATCAGAAAATGTTTCGGCAGAGATGAATAAGAATAAATTTTATTTGTCTTTCACCAATAAAGAAGAAAAAAAAGATACAATTTTATTGAAAACTTTTGACTCAAATAAGGTGCCATTAGAATGTAAGATTGAGGCGTTTATAACCAAAGGAACTACCTTGCATAAAATAACTTGGTTGGAAAAAAAGAGTGCAATAACCAAATTAAAAACTGAAGATGCGGTAACAACTGTTTCTGTAATTTGTGATATTGCTTCAAAAACAAAAGTCCTGACGAATGAACAAACCATGACTAAAATAAAAGAAATACATTTTTTGGATGTTAACCAAACTGTTTCTGAAACCATTGATAAAATTAGAAACGAAGGTTTTGAATGTATAGTAAACAAACAAGGAGATGTGGTATTGAAAAATAAAGGAAAGGAAAATAAAATGATTTACAATCCTTCAGATAAAAAGTTTGTATTCGCCTCAGCCGGACAATCTAAGAAAAAATAATAAAATCAAGTTTTAATATTTAACCCGACCCGTTTTAAAAATGTGTCGGGTTTTGTTTTTAATACGAGATACGTCATTAATCTGCTATTAGTAATTATTATTTCTGCATATCTTTGTTTTTTTTAAAATAAGTCAATATGAAAACTTGATTTTTAGAATGTCCAATTCCTAAAGTTGAGATTTATTGATAAAAGTATTTCGTAATATTACTATACAAATAATTTTGAATGAGAAAAATTAAGTACAAGAAAGGCAGAAAATTGCAGCCTTTTAATTTGGAATATACCGGAATTCACAAGCAGCATGAGTCAGAAATGCAGTTGTTTGTTTTTGACAATTTTGATTTGACAGAATATGAGGATTTTAAAGTTTCGGATCTGGATAAATATATCAATACTCAAAAAATGAATTGGCTGAATATTCATGGTTTAAATAATATTGAGCTAATAAAAGCGATTGGTGGTTATTTTGAAATAGATGATTTGATGCTTGCCGATATTTTAAATACGACTAGAAGAACAAAACTGGAAGAACTGTCCGACATCTTATTTTTTAATATAAAATCACTTCTGCCGGCTGGAGATTCCGACAATATCAGTGTGGAACAAATCAGTTTTTTGATAAAGGATGGTATTTTAATTTCTTTTCAAGAAAAGCGCAGTGATTTTTTCATGCATATCAGAGAACGAATTCGCACGCATTCAGGAATTGTTAGAACAAAAAAAGTCGATTATCTGTTGTACATCCTTTTGGATGCTATCATGGAAAATTTTTATATTACTATTGAAAATGAAGAAGACAAAGTAGAAGACCTAATTAACCTTTCGAAACGAAGTGCTGACCCCATTATTTTAGAGAGAATTGAAAAACACAGAGATAATTTTAATTTTGTTAAAAGATCCATTATTCCTTTGAGAGATTCTTTGTACGATATAAAAAGTATAAAAGATGACAATGTCTTTAATGCTATGGAAATGGATAATTTTAGTTTTTTTGCTCGATTGCATCAAAAAAGTTTAGAGCTGTTAGAACAAATTGATTCGGATATGGGATCATTAGAAAGTGCTTCTAATTTCTTTTTTTCGGCGCAAACGCATAAGATGAACGAGATTATGAAAACGCTGACTATTGTCTCCGCCATATTTATTCCGCTGACATTTATTGTGGGAGTTTATGGAATGAATTTTGAGTTTATGCCGGAGCTGCATTATCGAAATGGATATTATACCATTATTGGTATTATGATTTCTTTAGGAATTGCAATGATCTTTTATTTTAAAAAGCGAAAGTGGTTTTGAGAGTAGTAATCAGTAAAGATATTTAGTCTATAACAATAGAATGCCTTTAAAAGAATATAAAATCTCGGTCTTAAATAAAGGACTGGAGTGAAATATAGAGAATTTTCAACGCATAAGAATTATAATAAAAATAAAAAATATTAGAATGAACAAAGCCATATATATTGCAACCTCTGAACCTAATAGTGGAAAGTCAATTATTACTTTAGGTTTAATGAGTATGCTTATTGGTAAAACAGCTAAAGTGGGCTATTTTCGACCAATAATAGAAGATTTTGAGGATGGTAAAATAGACAATCATATTGAAACCGTAATCTCTCATTTTGGTTTGGATATTGCATTTGAAGATGCATTTGCAATTACTAAAAGCAAGCTAATCAAAAAGAAAAACAAAGGTAAAATAGGAGAAGTCCTTGATTTGATCATTGATAAATACAAACGACTGGAAGAACAATTTGATTTTGTTTTGGTTGAGGGAACTAGCTTTAGCGGTGAAGGAACGGTTATCGAACTCGATATGAATGTTCTTATAGCCAAAAATCTGGGTATTCCAACTATAATTGTGGGCTCAGGAGTTGGTAAAACATTAGAGGAATTAATCGATAGTCTTTATTTGGCGTATGATTCTTTTAAAGTAAAGGACGTCGAAGTACTGGCTGTTATTGCCAATAAAGTACAACCCGAAAATATCAAATTAGTTACGGATGGATTAAAAGCAAGTTTACCAAAAGATATTCTCGTGAATGCCATTCCGATAATTTCTAGTTTGAACAATCCGACCATTAAAGAAATTGTAGATGAACTCGAGGCAAAAGTGTTATTTGGTGGCGAATTCTTAAATAATGAAATTGGGAATTTTAGTGTTGGAGCAATGCAGTTACACAACTACTTGTTACACTTAAAAGAAAATGCTTTGGTGATAACTCCTGGTGACAGGGCTGATATTATATTGGGTGCATTGCAAGCCAATGAATCTGCAAATTATCCGACGATTTCAGGAATAGTACTCACAGGTAATATATTGCCTGATGACAGTATTCTCAAATTAATTGAAGGATTGACCAGTATTGTTCCTATTATTTCTGTTGAAGGAGGAACATATAGCATTACTAATAAAATAGGGAATATAAAATCTCAGATTTATGCTGACAATAAGCAGAAAATTGAAACTTCAATAAATACTTTCGAGAAGTATGTTGACTTGGATAATTTAGCTAAAAAATTAAGCTCTTTTGAAGCGGAAGGGATGACTCCAAAAATGTTTCAATACAATCTAGTAAAAAGAGCAAAAAAGCACAGAAAGCATATCGTTTTGCCCGAAGGGAATGATGAAAGAATTATTATTGCTGCTGCACGTTTGTTAGCAATGGATGTTGTTGATATATCGATTCTGGGAAATAAAAAACAAATAGAAAATAAGGTTGCAGAGTTGGGTATTGCTTTTGACTTTTCGAAAGTAAAAATCATCAATCCGATTCAATCTGAGAATTATGAAGATTACGTAAATACCTATTATGAGTTGCGTAAGAATAAGAAAGTAACATTGGCTATGGCCAAAGATTTAATGGAAGATGGTTCTTATTTTGGAACAATGATGGTGTATAAAGGCCACGCTGACGGTATGGTTTCAGGGGCGGCGCATACCACACAGCATACGATTTTACCAGCATTGCAATTCATTAAAACAAAACCAAATTCATCCGTAGTCTCTTCTATATTTTTCATGTGTTTAGAAGACCGGGTTTCTGTTTTTGGGGATTGTGCTATTAATCCTAATCCTACCGCAGAACAATTGGCGGAAATAGCCATTTCATCTGCTGATTCGAGTTTGGCTTTTGGTTTAGAACCAAAAATAGCGATGCTTTCGTATTCTTCTGGATCGTCTGGAAAAGGAGACGAAGTAGATAAGGTAAGAACAGCAACTGAAATAGTTAGAAAAAAACGTCCCGATTTAAAAATCGAAGGTCCTATTCAATATGACGCTGCCGTAGATATGGAAGTGGGAAAAAGCAAAATGCCAAATTCAGAAGTGGCAGGACAAGCAAGCGTTTTAATTTTCCCAGATTTAAACACAGGAAATAACACATACAAAGCGGTGCAAAGAGAAACGGGAGCATTGGCAATTGGTCCTATGTTACAAGGGTTAAATAAACCTGTTAACGATTTAAGTCGTGGTTGTACGGTTGATGATATTATAAACACAGTCGTGATTACCGCGATTCAAGCACAAGGATTGTAAAAAAGTTTTAAGTTTAAGGTTTTAAGTTTAAAAAAGTTAATATAATAAATATCTACCCCGTCTGCCTTTAAGTGGGAAAGTCCCGAAACTTCGGGACGGTAGAGGAAAACATAAAAAATGAAAATAGTAATTATAAACTCGGGGAGTTCTTCTATAAAATACCAACTGATTGATATGCCGGCAAATCACGTAATTTGTTCTGGTATGATTGACAGAATAGGATTGGAAACTTCTAATCTAACTTATGTAACAGATAATGTAAAATTAGAAGAGATTTTACCTATTCCTAGTCATAAAATTGGTTTAGAAAAAATCGCCCAATTGTTAATGGATGAAACCGTGGGCGTGATTAAAAGCACATCGGAGATTGAGGCTGTTGGTCATCGAGTGGTACATGGCGGAAGCACTTTTTCGAATACCATTATCATTGATAAGGAAGTGAAAGATAAAATCAAAAAACTTTTTGACTTGGCACCATTGCATAATCCTGCTAACTTAGAAGGTATAAATGTAGCCGAAGAAATCTTTGAAAATGCTCAACAAGTAGCAGTTTTTGACACGGCATTTCATCAAACAATTCCAGTAGTGGCGCATAAATATGCGATACCAAATCAACTTTTGACAGAAAATAAAATTCGAGTATACGGTTTTCACGGAACAAGTCATAAGTACGTTTCAGAAAATGCGATTCATTATTTAAGGGAAAACTCAATTAATTCGGCGTCAAAAATTATAACAATACATCTTGGAAACGGATGTAGCATGACCGCTATAAAAGACGGAAAAAGCATCGATCATACTTTAGGTTTTGGTCCTATGAACGGTTTGATTATGGGAACAAGAAGCGGTGATGTCGATCAATCGGTGATATTTTATATGGTAAATTCTTTGGGCTATTCGCTGGATGATGTCAATACAATGTTGCAAAAACAAAGCGGAATGCTAGGGATGACCGGTTACAGTGATTTGAGAGATATAGAAGCTAATGCAGAGAATGGAGACGTGGATTGCCAATTAGCATTAGATATGAATGCCTATCGAATAAAAAAATATATTGGTTCTTACACGGCTGTTTTGAATGGCTTGGATGCAATTATTTTTACAGCGGGAATTGGAGAGAATTCATCTTATATCAGAAAACTAGTTTGTACTGATATGGATTATTTCGGAATTGAATTAGACGATGCAAAAAATGAAATTCGTTCGAAAGAAATAAGAGAAATCAATACTCTAGATTCGAAAACAAAAATATTGGTGATACCTACCAATGAAGAAATTGAAATTGCCAATCAGGTTTATGAGTTACTTGTAAACTAAGAATAGATTTACACAGAAAAAAGCTTCTCAATCGGGAAGCTTTTTTTATGGTTCAAATTCAATAAATGTGATTATATTTGAAGACAAATCATACAATTTTGAAAGAAAGAATAATAAAAATAATACTTCTCTATTTTATATCCTCGCAGTTGTATTCGCAGGAGTTATTGCCATTTGTTGAGAATTACAATAAATCAAATTATCAGGGAGATAACCAAATTTGGAATGTAGCGCAAGGAAACGATAACGCTATGTATTTTGCCAATAACCATTATTTATTGCGTTATGATGGCGTAAAATGGGAAAAAAACATGTTGCCTAATAAGACCATTATACGTTCTATAATGGTCGACGGAGATAAAATTTATTCGGGATCCTATAAGGAATTTGGGTATTGGTTTAGAAAAGAGGGCAAGATGTATTACGTTTCCATTTCTGATAAAACGAAAGTTTTTGATGATAGTGATAATGAAGAGATTTGGAAGATATTTAAATTCAAAGGCAAAATTTACTTTCAGTCTTTTAACGGGATTTATCTTTATGATGCGAAAGTACTTAGGAAAATTAAGTTCCCTTTTCTGGTTTCCTATTGCTTTGTGGTAGAGAATCAATTGCTTGTTGCCGCGGTAGAAAAAGGAATTTATAAGATGAATGATTCTAAGTTTGAAAAAATACAAGGATGGACCATCTTAGAGAATAACGTAATTCACCATATTGAAAAATACCACAACAAAACCTATATTTTCACTAAAAAAAACGGAGTTTATATTGAAGAGAACGGTATTCTTAGGGTTTGGGATAACCCCTTAAATGCAGTTTTGAAAGCGGCAAATATCAACTTAGCCAAGTTTATTAAGGACAATAAATTAATCATAGGAACTGCTAATAAAGGCGTTTATGTTTTTGATTTCGCTACTAATTCATCTACAAGTATCAATCGAAATAACGTATTGATGAATAACTCCATTTTAAGTATTGGCCTGGATTCTGAAAATGATTTATGGCTGGGCTTGGACAACGGAATTGCGCATGTTGAGGTTAATTCACCAATCTCTATTTTTTATGATAATTCAGGTATTTTAGGTTCAGTTTATTCGGTGGCAAGTACGCCAAAGGGATATTTGATGGCTTCCAATCATGGCGTTTTTAAGTATGAATATAAGCAACTCTCTTTAATTCCAAATACCCAAGGGCAAGCTTGGAATATCAGTAAAATAGATAATAAATACGTTATTGGTCACAATGAAGGGACTTTCATTTATGAAAATGGTATTTTTTCTAAGTTAAATGATATAAATGGAGGTTGGAATTTTGTAAAAAGTAACATCAATAATACCTATCTGCAGGCTACATATAGTGGTGTTATCATTTACAATAATGCCAATGATTTAGGTCAAAACAAGCTAGTAAATGGACTTTTAAAACCTATTAAATATGTTGCTCAAAACAGAAAAAATGAAATTTGGGCGGCTGATAACTATCGAGGGTTGTATCGCATAAAATATAGTGATAGCGACGAAGGTACTCAGGTAGAAAACACTACTCAACGCCATAAAATAACGAATGACTTTGGGGTGAAAATATTTGAGTTCAGAGATGAAATTTTGTTTTTGATTAACAATTCTTGGTACACTTATAGTTCTATCACTAATCAATTAAAATTAAATGAATTGTTTAATTCGAATTTCAGAAACGTTTCTGAAATCATTGCGATTGATGAAAATCATTTTATGGTTTTAAAGGAAGGACTTTTATATCATATTGATGCCAAGGGAAATAGATTTGTTTGGAATGTTGTTCAGGAGAAATATTACAAAGGAAAAATTATTAACGACAATTTGAAAATTTTCAAAGATAAAGAAAATTATTTATTGAATTTGGATGATGGATTCATTTCCCTTCGATTAAAATTTGAGAATAAACAGAACACAACTGTAAAAATTGAAGCTTTCAATAATGATAATCTGTTAGAAGATAAATCAAAGATTGATTATAATTCAGAGCTAAAAATAAATGTGATTTCGGGAATATTTGGAGCAACAAAACCGAACTTGTTTTATAAAATTGATACTGCAAATGATTTCATTGCCATAAAAGAAGGGTTAATTGTTTTGAACAATATAAGTAATGGTTCACATATCATTACAATTTATAATCATGATGGTTTAAGTTATAGTAAAATTTCCACTTTTGAATTCACAGTTGCAAAACCTTGGTATTTTTCTTTTTGGATGATTCTGTTGTATTTCGCAATAATTGGTGCTGTTTTATTTCTTTATTATAAATGGAATAAAATGCAATACACTCAAAAGATTGAATTGAGAGAAGAAGAACTAAAACATCAAAAGAAAATTCTAGAGATGGAATTAAAAGCCGAAAATGAATTGAATGTTCAGGAGTATGAAAAGCACATCCTTGAATTGGAATTGCAATCTAAATCTTCAGAAGTTGCCGGTAAATCACTTTCTATTGCAAAGCAAAGTGAAATGATAGAAAATATTCAAGGAATTTTGGATACAGAAACCGACTTTAATAAATTGAAAAGTGAAATAAAAAAGGCCATAAAAATTAACGCTGTAAATAAGCATGAATGGGAAACCTTTGAATCCAACCTGAATCAAATTCACAATGAATTTATAATTAATCTTTCGAAAAAATATCCAGTCCTAACTTCAAAGGATATAAAGCTTTGTATTTATTTAAAAATGAATTTATCTTCTAAAGAAATTGCTCCAATGATGAATATTTCTTTTAGAGGAGTGGAGCTACATCGTTATCGATTAAGAAAGAAATTGAATCTTACTCAGGATGAAAATCTTTCTAAATTTTTATTAAGTTTATAATAAAGTTTATATTTTTATAGATAATATATTATTTAAGTAATTTTTTTGCGAAATTACAATACATCATTACTACATCACATCGATGTAGCCTATACCTCATTATCTTCCTTAGCTACTATAAAACATTGATTTTTTCATGTATTTCAACATTTTGATGTATTCATGTAGTAATTCCATTTAGCTTACTATAACGTTGTATTTATCTAATTTGGCTCTACTAACTTAACAAATTATTAATATATGAGAAATTTTATTTTTAGCTTTTTAGCGCTCATCCTGCTTCCAGCCTATATGTCTGGTCAAGTAATCAAGGGAAAAGTATTAGATAAAAACGGAATTGGAATTCCTGGAGCAATGATATTTGCCACTGATTCTAAAACATCGGCTGATACTGATTTTGATGGAAATTTTAATATCAATGCCAAAGTAGGTGAGATGTTAAAAATTAGTATGTTAGGTTTTGATGCATTATCAATGCCTGCAACTTCTAGTCCTATGTCTATACAGATGAAGGAATCTAAGGATACTGAATTGAAAGAGGTAGTTGTAATTGGGTATGGAACCAGAAAAAAATCTGATAACACAGGATCAATTTCACAACTTTCAGCAAGCGATATAACTAAATCTAAAGTTTTGAATGCCACACAGGCGATTCAAGGTAAAGCGGCAGGTGTTCAAGTTATAGGAACTGATACACCAGGTAGTTCTCCTTCACTTATTATTAGAGGGATTGGTACTTTTGGTGCTGATAGAACACCTTTATATGTTGTAGATGGGATTCCTACAAAAAATATCATTAACATAAATTCTAATGATATCGCATCATTTGATGTATTAAAAGATGCTTCTTCATTAGCAATTTACGGTAATCAAGCGGCGAATGGAGTTGTAATTATTACAACTAAAAAAGGAAAAGGTGATAAAACTACTGTGGAATATGATGGCTTTTATGGAGTAAGAACTCCGCTAAAAACTGTAAAAATGGCGGGTTCTAATCATTTTGCTTACTATTCTGATGTGGCAGAGCAAAACACCAGATTTTCTACAAATCAAAAATATAACACCAATTGGTTTGATGAAATTTCAAGATTAGGAACGTATTCCTCAAATAATTTATCATTATCTGGAGCTTCAGAAAAAATCAATTATTTATTCAGTTTGAATTATTATGATGAAAAAGGAATTTTAAACGGTTTGGATTACAACCGTTTTACTTTTAGAAATAATAATGATTACAAGCTTACCGATAAATTAAAAATAACTCAAACTTTGAGTGCATCTATCTCTAAATCTTCACCAAAACCTTTATCAGCATTCACATCAGCTTACAAACAATCACCATTAGTTCCTGTAAAATACCCGAATGGAAGATGGGGAATGCCAATAATTGGTGCTGATGGACAAGCATCTACAAGTGGAGCTTTATTCAATAATGTGGGAAATCCAGTGGCTCAATTAGAGTATTTTACTGAAGAGCAAAAAAATCTATTGTTGCAAGGAAGCCTCGGACTGGAATACAAAATTTTTGATGAATTGAAATTTACTTCAAGAGTAGGTTTGGAATATAATACTTGGAAAAAATTTGCTTACACACCTTCACGTAATCTATGGTTAGCGGCTGATCCTACAAGAAATGTGGCTAATTATTCTGCTTCAGATCCAATTAATGAATTAGTTACTGCAAGAAGTGATTATTTCAATTGGAATTTTGATAATTTCTTGACTTACAATAAGAAATTTGCTGATATTCATGATGTTGAATTAACTGTCGGTATGTCTGCTCAAGAGTTTGGAAGTAAAGAAGAGTTAGACGTAAAAGGTAGAAATGTTCCTGAGAATTCTAATTACTGGAGTTTAAATCAATCTAGTGCTCTTTCTAATAATGTTGTTACTAATCATAGAATTGGAAATCGTAAAAATTTAATTGGGTATTTCGCTCGATTCCAATACACACTTATGGAAAAATATCTTTTTACAGGTACGATTCGTAGAGATGGTTCTTCACAATTTTCATCTGATAACAAATGGGGTAATTTTCCATCATTTGGTTTAGGGTGGGTTGTATCCAAAGAAGATTTCTTGAAAGACAGTAATGCAATCAATTTCTTAAAACTTCGTGGAGGTTGGGGTAGATTAGGAAATCAAAATGTACCTATTAATCAACAAACGTTTAGTTCAGGTTCAGGATATGCTTATGATTTTGGTGGTTCACTATATTCAGGGACTACTATTGGTTCTTTTATTGACCCTACTTTGGGTTGGGAAATTACAGAAGAAGCATCAGCTGGTTTAGACTTTAAAACGATAGACAATAAATTATCAGGATCATTGGATTGGTACAATAAAAAGACAACGAATGTTATTCTTAATGTTACACCACCTTTGACTGTGGGTACAGGAGCAACTCCAGCGCATGCAGGAGAAATTACAAACAAAGGATATGAAGTTGCCTTGCGCTGGGATGATAATATCAATGATAACCTTAAATATTGGGTTGGAGGTAATTATTCGAATAATAAAAACTTAGTGTCTAATGTGTACAATCCATTAGCAATTAAGCAAACTGGTGGAGGAATAGGTAATGGACAATATACTAAGCAATTGGCAGAAGGACAGCCTATTGGTAGTTTTTACTTGTTTGAAGTAGCGGGTTATGATGCAAATGGTAATTTTACTTACTATGACAAAGATGGCATTGTTACATCTACACCGGCAGAAACAGATCGAAAATTCTTTGGTTCTTCTTTACCAACGTATTATTACGGGGCAAATTTTGGTTTAGAATATAAAAATATTGACTTTTCTGTAGATACATACGGAGTAGGAGGAAACAAAGTGTACAATGGAAAAAAAGCACAACGTTTTGGAAACGAAAACATTGAAGCTGGTATAGCTACCGATTTTTGGACTTCTACAAATATTAATGCAGCAAATCCGGCACCGTTTAATTCTGTTCCAATTTCATCAAACTATTACTTAGAATCAGGAGCTTTCTTTAGAGTGAATAACATCACTTTAGGCTATACTATACCTAAATTGTCAAACTCTGTTAGTTCTCTTAGGTTATATGCAAGTGCTATAAATCCTTTTATATCACAAAAATTTACAGGATATTCTCCAGAATTAAATAATGATGGTGACCCAATGGGAATGCAGGGAATAGAGCTTGATGCTTATCCTACATTGAGTTCATTCATTATTGGTGCTAACATAAAATTTTAATAACATGAAAAAAATATTCATACCCATAACTTTAGTAACTATTGCGCTTTTTTCTAATAGTTGTTCTAATGATTTTATTGATGTTGCTCCAACAGAAAGTATAACTGAAGCAGATTTATTGACAGTTTATAATAATGACGATGGAGCTAAGAGTTTTGTAACCGCTATTTATAGTAAGTCTCTGGACTGGAATATGAGTTCATTCTCTTGGAATGGTTTGTCAAGCATGACTTCTGATGATGCTGACAAAGGATCGGATCCTGGAGATTCAGGAGCAGATAAAGATAAATGTGACGCACTTACTCTAGATGCAACTTCGCTATCTGTACAAGATGTTTTTGAGGCTAATTACCAAGGAATAAGCAGAGTTAATATTGCGCTTTTATATCTTCCAAAATTAGATAAAGCAGATGCTGCTCTAAAATCTAGATTAACTGGTGAAGCTAAATTTCTTCGCGCTTTGATGTATTTCAATTTGGTAAGATGCTATGGTGGTGTACCGATTGTAGATCATGTTCCCGTACCTTCTTCTTCAGAAGATACTGATATGACATTGACTAAAAAATCAAAACAAGAAGTATATGCTTTTATTCAAACAGATTTATTAGCTGCAATAGCTGCGCTTCCTGAAAAATCAGGATATGCTGTTTCTGATTTAGGAAGAGCGACTAAAGGTGCTGCTCATGCTTTACTGGCAAAAGTATATTTGTATCAAGGAAACTGGCAAGGTGTAAAAGACCAAACTTCCGCTATAACGGGATATAATTTAGTGCCTAATTATGCAACAATTTGGAGAGAAGCTGGTGAAGACAGCATAGAATCTATTTTTGAAATTCGTGGATATGGTGGGAATCCTTCTCAAGGTATTGAAGGCTATATGGTATCTCAAGGAGCGAGAGGAACTAGTGGCTGGGGTTGGGGTTTCAATACACCTACTTTAGGGTTGGCTAATTCTTATGAAGCTGGCGATGTCAGAAAAGATGCAACTATTGTTTTTGCAGGTGAAACCATGTGGGACGGAAGAGTAGTTTCTCCGCTTGTGGCTAACCCAAGATACAATGAAAAAGCATATGTAAGTAACACTGCAGAAACTTTCAACGGTGATTGGGAAACCACAAAAAACATCCGAGTTTTACGTTACGCAGAGGTTTTATTGATGCAGGCTGAAGCCGCTAACGAAAGTGGAACCGGTGATGTAACTGGTCCATTGAATAAAGTAAGAAACAGAGCTGGTTTAGCAAATACAACGGCAACAGGACAGGCAGGATTAAGAGCTGCCATTAGAGCCGAAAGAAGACATGAATTGGCTTTTGAGCATGACCGATGGTTTGATCTAGTTAGAACAGGTCAAGCAAAAGCCGCTATGGCTGCCGATGGTAAAACTTTTGTGGAAGGAAAACATGAATTGTTTCCTTTACCTCAAAAATTCATTATTCAGGCTGATGGGAAATCTTTACAAAATCCAGGTTATAATTAGAAATTTCTACAATTTCGCCCTTTCTTTTTGAAAGGGTTGGAGTTTGTGGACAATCTATTATACATCATAAAACAAAATCTAAAATGATAAAATTTTCAATTTTAGTTCTGCTTTTTACTTTCCTTGGATGTGACTCTTCTAGTTCCGCTTCAAGCGGTGGTACAGTAGTTACTCCTCCAGTTGTTGTTCCTCCGGTAGTAAAATTATCTGATGAAGAACTAATAGATTTGGTGCAAAAGCAAACCTTCGCTTATTTTTGGAATTATGCTCAAACTAATTCTGGAATGGCAAGAGAACGCTATATTCCTCAAGACCCAAGTTTTGATCAGAATATTGTCACAACAGGTGGCTCTGGTTTTGGTTTAATGGCGATAGTTTCGGCTATGTCCCGAGGGTATATAACAAAAGCACAAGGAACAGAACGATTAAATAAAATAGCTGATTTCCTAGCTACTGCTGATCGTTTTCATGGTGCTTGGTCACATTGGATTGATGGAAACACTGGGCATGTTATTCCTTTTGGAACCATAGATAATGGTGGTGACTTGGTGGAAACTTCATTTTTGACAGCTGGTATGATAACTGTTCGCGAATACCTTAAAAATGGTACAACTGACGAAAAAGCTTTAGCTCAAAAATATGATGTACTTTGGAAAGGAGTCGATTGGCAATGGTATACTAATAATCAGAATAAGTTGTTTTGGCATTGGTCACCTAATTACGCCTGGCAAATGAATTTCCCTCTTGAAGGTTATAACGAGTGTTTGATAACTTATGTTATGGCATCTGCTTCTCCTTCACATGCTATTGCACCAATTGCTTATCATGAAGGTTGGGCCAGAAGTGGCGGAATAGTATCGGCCTTAACAAAATACAATTTGCCTTTGATTTTAAAACACAATGGAGCTCAAGAATTTGGTGGACCATTATTTTGGGCACATTATTCTTATCTTGGTGTAGATCCAAATCAGTTGAGCGATCAATATGCTAACTATTGGGATTTGAATTCGAATCATGTTAAAATTGACTATCTATATTGCGTTGCAAATCCAAAGAGTTATAAAGGATATGGCCCAAATTATTGGGGCTTAACCGCATCGTATTCTAGAAATACAGATGGATCGATCGGTTATGATGCACACATGCCGAGTAATGATAAAGGGATTATTTCTCCAACAGCGGCAATAAGTTCAATTGTTTATACACCGGTAGAATCTAAAGCACTGATGCGAAATTTATATGAAAATTATAAAACAGATACATGGGGCGTGGCAGGATTTTACGACGCTCACAGTCAGCAGTATCAATGGACAGCACAACGCTATTTGGCGATAGACCAAGGACCAGAAATGGTTATGTTAGAAAATTATCGTTCGGGATTATTATGGCAATTGTTCATGAATGCTCCCGAGGTGAAACAAGGTTTAATTAGTCTTGGTTTTCATTCTGGTAAATATGCATTCTAATTAGAATTAAAAATAGAAAAATTAGTAATAATTAAAAATATTAAATATGAAAAATAGTATAAAAATATTCTGTTTAAGTGCTGTATTTTCCATGCAGTTTTTAGCAAGTTGTACTGATAATGTAGATAGCAATGAGCCACTGGATTACCCACCAATTGGGTCTTACAATACTTCTGACGAGGTAAATGCTTCAAATTTAATTGCGAAATGGAGTTTTGAAAATAGCATAGCAGATTCTAAAGGAGGCCTTACCGGAACAGGCAAAAATGTAACTTATACAGCAGGTGCTAAAGGACAGGCGTTTCAAGGTTCTAATATTCAAGAACGTTATGCCGTTTATAATAATGCAACAGCTGTTGGTGCACTAAGTAGCTTCAGTTTTAGTTTTTGGATGAAATCTGGTCAAACCGTTCCTGACGGTGGTGCTCCAGGACAAGGAAAAGGTATTCAAGGAATTTTTTCTTTAGTAAACCCAGCAGGTTTTTGGGGAGGATTGAATTTGTTTCTTGAAAATCCTGATAACTCAAAACCGAATACTCTTCGTTTGAAAATGGGTATCGAAAACAAAAGAGTAGCTTGGGGTGGTCAAGGACCAATTTTTAACATTGAAGGAGCAGTAGATTCTTGGATTCAAGTGGTTTTGACGTATGATGACGTTACAAGTAGATATACAGTTTATAAAAATGGAGAAAAAGGAACTAACAGTATTTACGGAACTCCTTACGGTCCTTTTACGGACTTAAATGGTTCATGCATACTTTATGGTGATAATCCAGGCGGACCTGATGGAAGCAACGGAAATCCTAACAGCGCTCCTTTATACGGTGCCTTAGTTTTTGCTACACCAAATCTATCGCAATTGGTTATTGGGTCAAATCAATTCAGCACTACACCTTCACTTACAACTACACATGGAGATGAAGGTTGGGCAACAGATTATGCCGGTTTATTAGATGAATTTAGAATCTATAAATCAGCTTTGACTTCTTCTGAAGTTAATGCCTTATATAAATTAGAAAGTACAAACAGATAATATTTAATTGTTAAACAGATAGTAAAATTACCTACTATCTGTTTTTATTATATTTTTAAATGAAAAGAAAGCTTCTTTTTCTATTTTTAATTTTAAGTCAATTTTCTTTTTCTCAATCAGAGGTTAATGGGAAAATGAAAACCGAAATCGTTGAAAAACACGAATTAGGTTATGTATTACATATGCCTGCAAATACCAAAGAGAAAAAACCACTGATTATTTTTCTTCATGGTTCAGGCGAAAAAGGAACAGATATAGAAAAAGTGAAAGTTCACGGTCCTTTCAAATACTTAAAAAGCCACGCACTCGATGCTTATATTTTAGCGCCACAATGTCCGGAGAATGAATATTGGAATGAAGAAGTATTGTACCGTTTGATATTAAAAATCCAAAAAGAAAATAATATCGATCCCAGTAGAATTTATTTGACGGGTTTAAGTATGGGAGGATGGGGAGCTTGGAATCTTGCTTTTGCACATCCCGAAACTTTTGCTGCATTAGTTCCAATTGCAGGATTTGTAGACAGAGTTCCGATGATAGAAGATTGTAAAATCAAGAATATTCCCACCCGAATTTTTCATGGTCTGTTGGACGATGTTGTCAATGTCGATTATGCGATTACTATTTATAAAAAATTAAAAACCTGTAATGCCAATGTTGAACTAACCATCTTCGATGATGCGGGTCACGATAGCTGGTCTAAAGTATATGACAACCAAGAAATTTACGATTGGATGTTTAAACAAACAAAAACAGATAAAAAATGAAAACGAAACTAATTATACTGCTCTTGGGATTTTCCCTTTTTGGCTTCAGCCAAAAAAAGACTACCAAGAAAACGGTTAAAATTAAACCCAAAACCGAATTTGTAGCAGAATTAATGTCGAAAATGACTCTGGAGGAGAAAATTGGGCAGCTAAATTTGCCTACTTCGGGAGACATCACAACAGGATCAGCCAGTAGCTCTAATGTCGCTAAAAATATTGAAGATGGTAAAGTAGGTGGTTTATTCAATATCAAATCAGTTCAAAAAATTAAAGAAGTACAAAAGATTGCAGTCGAAAAAAGCCGACTGAAAATACCATTACTTTTTGGAATGGATGTGATTCATGGTTATGAAACCACTTTTCCTATTCCGCTTGGATTGTCTTGTACTTGGGATATGAAACTGATTGAAAGAAGTGCACAAATTGCTGCTCAAGAAGCCAGCGCTGATGGGATAAACTGGACTTTTTCTCCTATGGTTGATATTTCTCGCGATCCGCGTTGGGGCAGAGTTTCTGAAGGTTCAGGTGAAGATCCGTTTTTGGGAAGCCAAATTGCAAAAGCGATGGTACATGGATATCAAGGAGATGATTTATCAAAAAATAATACGATTTTATCGTGTGTGAAACATTTTGCTTTGTATGGTGCGCCTGATGCAGGACGTGATTACAACACGGTTGATATGAGCAGAATAAAAATGTACAACGATTATTTCCCTCCATACAAGGCCGCTGTTGATGCAGGTGTCGGATCAGTTATGGCATCTTTCAACGAAGTAGAAGGAATTCCTGCAACCGGAAATAAATGGTTAATGACCGATGTGTTGAGAAAACAATGGGGTTTTAAAGGTTTTGTAGTTACTGATTTTACTGGTATTAACGAAATGGTTGAACACGGGATGGGCGATTTGCAAACCGTATCTGCTTTGGCATTAAATGCTGGAATTGAAATGGATATGGTGGGTGAAGGTTTCCTTACAACTTTAAAGAAATCATTAGACGAAAATAAAGTAAGTATGGAACAAATTGACAATGCAGTTCGACTTATTTTGAATGCAAAATATGATTTAGGATTATTTGAGGATCCTTATAAATATTGTGATGAGAAAAGAGCAAAAACGGAAGTTTTTACAACCTCAAATAGAGTTGAAGCTAGAAAAATTGCGACTCAATCTTTAGTTTTACTAAAAAACAACAACCAATTGCTTCCGTTAAAAAAATCTGGAACCGTTGCCGTGATTGGACCATTGGCTGATGCCAAAGAAAATATGGCGGGTACTTGGAGTGTTGCTACTAACATGCAAACATCGATTTCATTAATATCCGGAATCAAAGAAGTGGCAGGGAATAGTACAAAAGTGCTTTATGCTAAAGGAAGTAATCTGGATTATGACCCCGCATTTGAAGAAAAAGCAACCATGTTTGGTAAGACTCTACACCGAGATAATAGAACAAAAGAAGAATTATTGGCGGAAGCATTGAAAATTGCCAATCAATCGGATATAATTGTTGCAGCTCTTGGTGAGTCAGCAGAAATGAGCGGAGAAAGCAGTAGTAGAACTAACTTATCCATTCCACAGGCTCAGAAAGATTTATTGCAGGAATTACTTAAAACAGGAAAACCGGTTGTACTCGTTTTATTTACAGGACGTCCTTTGGTTTTGGTTCAGGAAAATGAAACTGTACCAGCTATTTTGAACACTTGGTTTGCAGGAAGCGAAGCGGGAAGTGCCATTGCTGATGTTTTGTTTGGAAATGAAAACCCTTCTGGAAAATTAACCGCTACTTTCCCAAGAAATGTAGGGCAGGTACCTATTTATTACAATCAAAAAAATACCGGAAGACCCTTAGGTAATAAAGAAGGAAAGTTCGAAAAATTCAGGTCTAATTATATAGACGAAAGAAATGAGCCATTATTTCCTTTTGGTTTTGGATTGAGTTACTCCACATTTGACTATTCAAATCTTAAAATTTCATCGGACAAAATGAACTTCAACGAAAAAGTAAACGTTATCGTTGATGTTAAAAATACCGGAAATTATGATGGTAAAGAAGTCGTTCAATTGTATATACGTGATATGGTAGGTTCAGTTACAAGACCGATAAAAGAGTTGAAGGGTTTTCAAAAAATAATGCTTAAAAAAGGAGAAAAACAAACGGTAACCTTTGAAATTTCTGTCGAAGAGTTGAAGTTTTATAATTCTGATTTGCAATTTATTGCTGAACCGGGTGTGTTCCAAGTTTTCGTAGGAACAAACTCCAGCACAGAGAATAAAGTTAGTTTTGAGTTGATTAAATAAATTTGGTTTGTTTATTTTGAGATTCGCCCTTCGATATTTAATATCGAAGGGTTTTTTTAACAAATAAATCGTATTTGTTAAATGTCAGATTATAAAAAAGCCGCTATTTTATTTACTTTTATCAATTCTAAAAAACTATAAAAATGAAACAATTAGTAACACTTTTAGCCGTCTTTACCATGAGTATATTGAATGCACAAAGCATTGAATCGCCTTCCGGTAAAATTGCGATTAATTTCAAATTAGCTGGAAATGGACAACCAACATATTCAGTAAATTACAAAGATAAAGCGGTCGTTCTGCAAAGCGCTTTGGGAATAAAACTAAAGGAAAAACCGGCTTTGGATGCTGGTTTTGAAAGTGTTGGTTCAAAAACAGCCACTTTCAATGAATCTTGGAAACCAGTTTTAGGAGAACAAGCCACTATTGTTAATCATTACAATGAGCTTATAATTTCTCTTATTCAAAAAGAAACCCATGTAAAAATGAATATCATTTTCAGGGCTTTTGACGAAGGAGTGGCTTTCAGATATGATTTTCCAAAACAAGCTGATTTGAATTATTTCATTATTTCTGATGAGGTTACTCAATTTAATCTGACAGAAAATAACAAAGTATTTTGGATTCCGGGGGATTTTGACAGCAATGAATATGAATATAATGAAACGAAACTTTCAGAAATTGATAACTCTAAAATAAACATGAATAATGGTATTGGAGTAAAATCCATTCCAGGAAAATATGTGGTGCAATCCCCTTTGATGATGAAATCGCCATCAGGGTTGTATCTTAATATTTTTGAAGCAGCAGTTGTCAATTATCCGGTAATGCATTTGAATGTTGATGTAAAAAATTACAAATTAAATGCACAATTAGTACCCAATGCCATTGGTGACAAAGCATATTTACAAACGCCTTGTGTTTCTCCTTGGAGAACTATCATGATAAGTAATGATGCTAGAGATATTGTAGGGTCTAAAATGATTTTAAACTTAAATGAACCATCAAAATTAGATGACACTTCTTGGGTAAAACCAATGAAATATATTGGAATTTGGTGGGAAATGCATGTTGGGAAATCAACATGGGATTATGCCGGTTCCCAAAATGCAACTAATTTTGCAGATGCACCAAAAGCGTCAGGAAAGCACGGCGCAACTACGGAGAACACCAAAAGATATATCGATTTTGCAGCCAAAAATGGTTTTGATGGAGTATTGGTAGAAGGTTGGAATGTAGGTTGGGAAGATTGGAATGGAAACTGGAAAGAAGAAGTTTTTGATTTTGTAACGCCTTACCCAGATTTTGATATTGCTGCTATTTCGGCTTACGCCAAATCAAAAAACGTTAAAATGATTATGCATCATGAGACATCAGGTTCTGTCGCTAATTACGAGCGCCATTTGGACCGTGCTTTCGAGAATATGGTGAAATACGATTATCCTGCAGTAAAATCAGGCTATGTGGGTAAAATTATTCCGCGTGGTGAATTTCATGACGGTCAAACTATGGTGAATCATTTCAATTTTGTTGCCAGACGCGCAGCAGATTATAAGTTGATGATTAATTCCCATGAATCTTCAAGACCAACAGGTTACGGAAGAACGTATCCAAATTATATTGCTGCCGAAGCGGCTCGTGGTAATGAGTTTAATGCTTGGAGTGTTGGAAATCCACCAATGCATGAAACGATATTGCCTTTTACAAGACTTTTAGGAGGACCTATGGATTATACTCCCGGAATTTTTGAAATAAAAATGAGTTATTATGACAAAAATAAAACCGAGCAAGTTCATACTACTTTAGCAAAACAATTGGCATTGTACGTGACAATGTATTCTCCGTTGCAAATGGCGGCTGATTTACTTGAAAATTATGAAAAATATCCGGATGCTTTTCAGTTTATAAAAGACGTAGCAGTAGATTGGGACGAAAGTAAATATCTTCAAGCGGAACCGGGAGATTATTTAACGATTGCTAGAAAAGCAAAAGGAAAAGAATCTTGGTTTCTAGGTGCAATCACGGATGAAAATGCCAGAAAATCGGAAATAAAGTTAGACTTTCTTACCAAAGGTAAAAAGTATAAAGCGATCATCTATGAAGATGCCAAAAATGCCGATTGGAAAAATAACCCTATCGCTTATAAAATTAAAACAATAGAAGTGACCAATAAATCAAAAATCAATTTGAATTTGGCACCAGGAGGAGGAACAGCGATTAGTTTCGAACCAATTAAATAGCCATTTCAGTTGCTAAGTTCATTTCCTGCAAGTTGTTATTAACTTGCAGGATTTTTTTTTTTTTGATTTAGATGCCAGAATACTATAATATTGACGAAATTGCGGCATAAATCAGAATAGTATAGAACTATTTAAATACTTAATGCTATAAATTATGAGAAAACTATCTTTTGTAATGCTTATTTTTTTTAATGGAATTACCCTTTTTGCACAAACCAAAGAGGAGCAAACTATCAAAGAAATTTACAAATCTTCATTAACCAATTCAAAATGTTATTCTTGGTTGGATTATTTATCCAATAAAATCGGTTCTCGTTTATCAGGTTCTGATAATGCTCAAAAAGCAGTTTTATATACTAAAGCACAACTTGAAAAACTTGGTTTAGATAAAGTCTATCTTCAAGAAGTAATGGTACCAAAATGGGTTCGAGGTGAAAAAGAAACAGCCTATATTCAAGATAAAAAGAACAAAATAAGTGTGCCAATTTGTGCTTTAGGAAGTTCTGTTGCAACCGCAAAGAGCGGACTAACTGCAGAAGTTATTGAAGTACATAGCTTAGCAGAATTAGCTACATTAGGAACAGATAAAATAAAAGGAAAAATTGTTTTTTATAATCGTCCAATGAATAATGGCGAGATAGAAGCTTTTGATGCATATTCTGGAGCGGTAGATCAAAGATACGGTGGTGCAGAAGAAGCATCAAAATTTGGTGCCGTGGGTACAATAGTGCGTTCAATGAATTTGCGATTGGATGACTTTCCTCATACTGGAAATCAAAGTTATGGTGATATACCAAAATCACAATACATTCCTACAGCAGCTATAAGTACTAACGGTGCCGAATTATTATCTAAAACTTTGAAAAACAATCCAAAATTAAAATTCTATTTCAAGCAATCGTGCCAGCAAATGGACGACGTTTTGTCTTATAACGTAGTTGGTGAAATAAAAGGAAGTGAACATCCAGAAAATATTATGGTGGTTGGCGGACATCTTGATTCTTGGGATTTAGCAGATGGTTCTCATCATGATGGCGCTGGAGTAGTACAAAGTATGGAAGTCATTAATATTTTCAAGAATTTGGGTTATAAACCAAAAAATACTATTCGTGTCGTACTTTTTATGAATGAAGAAAATGGAGGCAGAGGAGGAAAAAAATACGAGGAATTGGCAAAAGCCAATAAAGAAAACCACATTTTTGCTTTAGAAAGTGATTCAGGAGGTTTTAGTCCAAGAGGTTTTTCTTTTGAAGCTGATGATGCTAATTTTAATAAAATAGCAAGTTGGAAAAATCTTTTCGAGCCTTATTTAATACACCTTTTTGTAAAAGGACATAGTGGTTCGGATATTGGGCCATTGACTTCTAGATCGATTGTAAAAGCAGGTTTAAATCCTGATTCACAACGTTATTTTGATTATCACCATGCTTTAAATGATAAATTTGATGCAATAAATAAACGAGAATTAGAGTTAGGAGCAGCAACAATGGCTTCACTGATGTATTTGATCGATCAAAACGGAATCATTAAATAATATAAATGAGTGAGCTAAATTTATTTTTTTCTTTAATATTTAAAAGAAATAGTAAATTTAGCTCCTTCATTAATTTTACTTTCTACAACGATACGGCCACCAAGACTGGTAATATGATTATAAACTAAATATAGTCCTATACCATTACTGTCACTATGACTGTTATTATGGAATTTTTGATGTAATCCAAAAATTTTATCTTTTACTTTATCCAAATCAAAACCAAGACCCTCATCACAAAATATTAATTGATTTATTCCATTAACTTTCTTAGAATAAACGGAAATAGTGGGGACCGAATCTGGTTTGGCATATTTTATTGAATTCGTCAATAAATTCAGAAAAATACTTTTTAGATAGGCTTTATTAAAATTTATGTTTTCAAGCGCTGAGAAATCAACATTAATGACCGCTTTGGAATCTTTTATTAAAGAAGTTATCGATACAAGAACATCGTGTAAGGACTCGTTTAAATTTAATTCTTCGATTGAAGTAGTCAAATTTTCATTTTGAGACAGTGTTTTTATAGAGTCATTTAAAGTTTCTTTTAAATTTTCCGTGGTAATTTTAAGTATTTCTACAAATTCAAGCGTTTCCGGATCATTAATTTTAGAAACATCAATAAGTCCGAAAATGGAAAGTAAATTGTTAATAGGAGACTTTAAATCATGTGACGTTTTATGTGTTAAAAGCTTGAGATCCTTATTGATTTTTGTAATATTGGAAAGAAGTAAATTTCGTTCCTCTTCAATTCTTTTTTTATCCGTAATATTTTTTGCTATCGCATAAACTAACCGCTCGTTTTCTACAGGCATGGATGTCCAAGATAACCAAACAATTTCCCCAGCTTTCGTTAAATACCGATTTTCAAAATTTAATAGTGGTTTATTTTTATATACTTGTTCTCGAGTTTCAATCGTGGCTTTAAGATCTGGTGCATAAACAAAATCAGTTATAGGTTTAGAATATAGTTCCTCATCACTATACCCTAATAATTTTGAAACTGCAGGATTAATTCTTTTAAAATATCCATCAAATCCTGCAATACAAATAAAATCGGCTGATATCTTAAAGAAATTATCAAAGTGATATATTCCCTCTAAATCAGGATTTAAATTGCTGTTTTTAGTCATTTTGCTTAATAAAATTTATATGTGAGATTTCGAGCTAGTATAAAATTTTGTACTTATTTAATTAATACTTAAAGATTAAACAAACTTTTTAAATCAAAATTAGACAATATAAATTATAATATTGTTAATTTTCATTAGAAACCTAGGATAAAAATTTGAAAGAATAATATTATTTAATAATAAGAAAATGATTTTTAAAAAAAAGGCTATCAATTTTGTTGACAGCCTTTTTTTATGCGATTTTAATTAATTTAGATTTTAAAAATCCCTCCCAAGGCAATTATTCTTTGAAAAAAGAAAAAGTCTTGAGAAGCGCTGTCTTCTATGCTTTGAGTAGTTCTAATGTCTTGCATATTAATATAACCTGCTTTTAATTCTCCTTGAACATAAAAATGTTTTAAAAAAGTGATATTTAAACCTGCTTTTAAAGAGGTTCCATAACCCGATATATGAAAATCATCATTACGTGGTTTCCCTAAAAGTGTTGTATTTGTTTTTGGATACAATAATCCAACTCCTACACCTTCAGTCAAATTGATTTGAATCTTATCAGTATTTCCAATTTTGAATAATGACGAAATATCATCATGCCTCGAAAACTCTGTGTTTACATAATTCAATCCATCTGTATGTTCGTACATTAGAAACTTCTCCGTAACAATAGTAGGAGTATTGCTGTAAGTACCATTGTAATCTGATCCCGAATCGGTTAATGGAAGACTGATTGTTCCGGTCATATTGACTGTCTGGTTTTGTGTCAATACATATTTCATATGATCCATTCCAATAGCAATACTGTAATGGTTATTAATGAAATATCCCATTCTAAAATTAGTTTGAGGGATAGTCATTTTAGTAGGATTTATATAATCTACGTGCCAGCCTTTTGGTTTGTCATGAGCGATTGCATTATCAAGAGTGAAATTGTAATCTTTCCCTGTAAAAGTTATGTCAGAATTACTGTAAGAATCTCGGTTTCCTCCCCATGAGATAAAGAATTTTCCTTTATTATTGTTAGTATATCTATCTTTTATTTTAAGTTGTTCTTGAGCTACAATATTTTTCGAAAAACACAGTGAAAAATATGCAGAAAATATAATTATATTTTTCAACGAATTTTTATTTAATTTAAAATTGATTTACGGTTTTTCTGATTGCAACTAACTTGGTCATTAATCCTTCAAAATAGTCTAAATGCAGCATATTTGCCCCGTCACTTTTTGCATTAGCGGGATCAAAATGTGTCTCTATAAAAATCCCATCCACGCCTACAGCAATTCCGGCTTTGGCAATTGTTTCAATCATATCAGGTCTTCCGCCTGTTACTCCAGCCGTTTGGTTGGGTTGTTGTAACGAATGTGTTACATCAAGAACCGTAGTAGCATATTGTTGCATTGTAGGAATTCCTCTAAAGTCAACAATCATATCTTGGTAACCAAACATAGTTCCACGATCTGTAACCATTACGTTTTGATTGTTACAATCCAAAACTTTTTGCACGGCATGTTTCATGCTTTCAGGACTCATGAATTGCCCTTTTTTCAAGTTTACCACTTTTCCAGTATTGGCAGCTGCCACAACTAAATCAGTTTGGCGAACAAGAAAAGCAGGGATTTGAAGAATATCAACATATTGCGCAGCCATTTCTGCATCTTCATTGGTATGAATATCTGTTACGGTTGGAACACTAAAAGATTCTGATACTTTTCTCAGTATTTTCAATGCTTTTTCGTCTCCAATTCCAGAAAAACTGTCAATTCTAGAACGATTAGCTTTCTTGAATGAACCTTTAAAAACGAAAGGAATTTGCAGTTTGTCAGTGATACCAATTAATTTTTCAGCGATACGCATTGCCATTTCTTCACCTTCAATAGCGCAAGGTCCAGCCAGTAAAAAAAAGTTACCACTTTCAGTATGTTTGATTTGTGGAATATGTTGTATGTTCATAGTAGTTATTTTTGAAAGTGCAAAGGTAGTTAGGATTTGCGATTTACAAATTAATTTAGATTAATATTATCAAGTATTAGGAGCTGATTCCTTCTATCCGTTTCAATCTTTTCCTTTTTAAATAAAAAAGGAAAAGGATTTTTCACTTCTATAAGGGCTAGGGCAGTCGTCTATATTTTAATTTTTCTTTAAACTAAGACCTACAGGAACCATTAAAATTCCTTTTTCGTAAATATTCAAATAGAGTTTTACAGGTTTTTTTTGTCCATCCCATTTTAGTTCATAAACGTCTAGAAATCCAGCACCTAATTCAGTTCTTTTCGAGGGGAAAGGACAACAGCTTTCTAATTTTGTATACGTGATTTTTTCGCCTTTTGGTCCTGCTAAAGCATTCAAAAATCGTTGTTGATTAATGGAGTCTTCCTTGGTATTTCTATAAAAAATATTGATGGGATAATCTTGATCGTAGCCGTATTTTTTGTCTTTGCTGAATTCTGTGATTACAAATGTATTGTCTTTGGATAACATAAGAGCAGGAGCGTTGTCATCAATGTTTTTCAACGTAGATTTTGTACTCATGCAAGAAGCGGTAACAATCAGTATTGCGATATAAAGTGCAGTTTTTTTCATGTTTTTTAATTAATCTTTATAGGTGAAATTTATTTGGTAATTATCATACAAATATAAAAAGAACTTTAAATGATTATTACAAGAATCAATTAGTATTTTGAATTTGAATCCTTCTTTTATTTCTAATGTAACATTTCTCACATAGATTTAGTGAAATGCTTCATATATTTGCAAAAAAAGAATCTATATGAATATTATTTTTCAAACTTGGCCTTGGTATGTTTCAGGGTTTTTGATAGGAATGATTATGCTTTCTCTTATCTATTTCGGGAAAGTTTTTGGGATGTCATCTAATTTGCGTTCGTTATGCTCTATAGCAGGAGTAGGGAAATATGTCTCTTTCTTTAATTTCGATTGGAAATCACAACGATGGAATTTACTGGTTGTGGTAGGGGCCATGTTGGGTGGTTTTGTAGCTGTACATTTTATGAGTGATCCCTCGAATGTCGACATAAACCCAAAAACTATCGCTCAGTTAGCACAATTAGGAATTGACGCACCAAATGGAAAACTTATGCCGGAAGCACTATTTGGAACACAAATTTGGCAATCTCCAAAAAGTATTCTTATCCTATTAATTGGAGGAATTCTAATCGGATTTGGAACTCGTTATGCCGGCGGTTGTACTTCAGGTCATGCCATATCAGGCTTGAGTAATTTGCAGCTTCCTTCTTTGAAAGCTGTTATCGGATTTTTTATTGGAGGTTTAATCATGGCACATTTTTTATTACAATTAATTTTTTAGCATATGAACATATTAAAATATTTACTTGTTGGTTTTGTTTTCGGAATTGTACTTACAAAATCAGAAGCAGTTTCTTGGTATCGCATTTATGAGATGTTTCAATTTCAATCGTTTCACATGTACGGAATTATTTCTGTAGCAATTGCAACGGGTGTGATTGGCATTCAAATTATAAAAAGAAACAATATTAAAGACATAAAAGGACAACCAATAGAAATTCTTGATAAAGAAAAAGGCTCTTTCCGTTATTGGATAGGAGGAATATTTTTTGGACTAGGATGGGCGCTTGTAGGTTCTTGTCCAGGACCTATCTTCATCCTGCTTGGCGCTGGTTTCTGGAGTGTTCTATTAGTGCTTTTTGGCGCTTTGTTGGGTACTTTTATTTATGGAGTAATGAAAGATAAATTGCCTCATTAATCATTCTGAATTGACATTTAAAATAGCATTTTCTAAAAAAAGAAGATGCTATTTTTTTTTGTTTAATTTTAAAATACCAACAACGATTAAATACTGTGCCGCTATATACGTGGACATAATCAGGAAAGAACTAAATTTAAGGGGTTCATAAAACTTATCAAAAGCCATGATACTATCAGAACTTACAAAAATAACTGCACCTAGTAAAATATACATTCCAGCAGGTTTGCTCCATTTCAAATAGCCTTTAAATGCAAATAAAAGCATAGTTGACAGCACTATAGCATAGACAAAGACAGGAATTTTTAGATCACCCAAACTTGGTAATAAAACGGATAACATAGCCATTAAATAGACTATTATAACTGTAATGCCCACCCAAAAAACAGCTTTGTTTCTTGTTGAATTTATTCTTAATTGTTTGCTGAACAAAATGATGTAAGCAATATGGGAGATTAAAAAGGAAGCCAATCCAACTATAAAGTATAGCTCTCCTTTGTCCGCAAACATTAAAACTACATCACCAATCCAAGAAAAAGTCAAGGCTATTAATAGGAATTTTTTTGATGGAAAATCTCCACAAGTGTAAACGGCTAAAAAAAGAAAAGGAATCAAAAAAGGTTTTAAGAACCAAGAAATGTCCTCTCTTTCTAAAATAATTAATAAAAGATAAACGAAACTAATTCCTATATAGGCTTTGAATGATAACGTACTTCTCATGAATTATTTTTAGGATTATGATAAAACTACTTTTTCTTTTTCGAAATTTACACTTACAAAGTAGAGCGTGGCTATTAAGGATAACGTGAGATATCCAATAATAATATAATTTGCGTACGGGAAAAGCTGATTCATTGAAAACCAGTCACCAAAATAAGTGATAATGGAGATTCCAAAAATAAATCGGATGCTTTCCCAAAATATTGAAATCTTTCGAGTATCCATCAATTCCGTATAACTGTAAACAGTGACAAAGATGAAGGCTCCATATACAAATACATTTGGTAAACCAATTATGGCAATAGAATTATAGAGATAAGTAATAAATAATAAAGTAATTATGGCTTGAAACATTGACCAAATCATTAGTTTTTTAGAGTGATTTGTGCTGTATTTTTCAAAATCATATACGTTCGTGATTTTGTGTACTGGGTATTTTTCTTCAAAATTTTCTGGACGCCAACCGGTTGGTTTAAACCAAATGGTAAATTTGTCTTTCCAATTTTCAGCACGCCAAGCATCGGTAATCATTAACCATAAATGTTGAAAGTTTATTCGAATGGGATTCCAGGTTTTTGCAGGTCTCGTGATTCCAAAAACAGGAGGAACCGTTTCTAACTCTTCCTGAAAAGTTCCGAACAACTTGTCCCAAATAATAAATATTTGAGAATGATTTTTATCCATATATTCTGGGTTGATAGCATGATGCACCCTGTGATGAGATGGTGAAACGAGTATGTTTTCAAGAAAACCGATTTTTTTTATGTGTTTCGTATGATACCAAAATTGAAGAAATAGATGTACAGGAAGCGTAATTGCAATGACTTTAGACGGAACGCCCAGCAACGCTGCAGGAATCAATAAAAAGGTAAATAAATTAACAAAACTCGATACTGGCTGACGCAAAGCACACGCTAAGTTAAACTCTTCACTGCTGTGATGTATAGCATGTTTGTTCCATAAAAAATTAATTTGATGTGACAAGCGATGACTCCAATACCCATAAAAATCGATAGCTATAAAACCAATTATATAAGCCATGATGGTAGCCTCCAAATGGAAAATGGCAATTTTTGAAGCAATCCAATCATAGGATATTAGGGTAATACTAAGCCCCAAAACATCCTTCACAGAATTGACCATTCCTGAACTTACGCTCGAAATAGAATCCATATTAGGAGCCGTGTTTTCTCCTTTATAATGTCCATAAAGTTTTTCTAATATAATTAATATTAAAAAAATGGGCATCACAAACACTAAAATTTTACCGTATTCTACCATATAAGTCTAATATTTTTTCAAATATATAATAAAACTATATGTTTTTTAAATTATAGTGAATAATTTTGCAAAAGGCTAATTGTTTTAGTTTTGGTTATACAATTTCTGCACTCAATCCTGCTTCGAGTAATTGACTGCATTGCGGTTTTAGTTTGTCATAAGGACCCGTTTTTACCGTACATTTTCCATTATAATGCACGATTAAAGAACATTGTTCTGCTTGTTCGGCCGTGTGTTGGCAAACACGTATAAGAGTATCTATTACGTGATCAAAAGTATTTACATCATCATTATAAACTACAATTTCGTTATTTATTGATGTAACTTCTTTCTTGCTGACTTTTTCTCTTACTTTTTCTTTGGTACTCATTTTTATGTAATTGGGGTTTAAATAAAAATACAGTTTGATTTATCTTCTCCTAAAAATACAAAATATAAAATTTTGTATAGTTTCAAAAGGCGTTTTGTGATCTTCGTTAATGCATTTTAATTTTTCAAATTCTTTCTGAAATTGATTTTCTAAACTTGTTTCGGTGTACTGTTTTATCTCAAGTCCGCTACATTTGCTAGGACCTTCTTCAGAAAATGTGCCAATAATTAAATATCCGCTAATCCATTTTTGAGCTATTTTAACATATTGATTTATCTGATCCTCTGTAATCAAGAAATGAAAGGTAGCCCGGTCATGCCAAATATCATAATTGGTGTCAGGTTCAAATTCAGTGATATCTGAAACGATCCATGTAACCCTGTCAGCTTTATCTCCCAAACGAATTTTAGCTCGTTCTAACGCACTAGCCGATATGTCTAAAACAGTTAAATTTTCGTAACCTTGTTCTAATAGAAAATCAACTAGTTTACTGTCGCCACCTCCAATATCTATAATTTTTGCCGATTTACCCAAATTGGTTTCTCGAATAAAATCAAGAGAAGTATGAGGTTTTTCTTGTGTCCAACTTACTTCATTGGGCTGTTTAGTTTCATAAACAGTTTCCCAATGATTTTTTCTACTAATTTCCATCTATCTGATATTCAGTACTAAATTACGTATTTTAAAGAAACCCAATTATTTTTTTGGAACTTTTTAACATAATGTAGACCTTTTTCCGTACAAGAAGAGTCTATAAACGGGATGTCTTCTTCATAAAAACCGCTTAATAAAAGAGTTCCTTTTGGATTCAAACAATCAAAGTAACTTTGCATGTCGTTCAACAGAATATTTCTGTTAATATTCGCTATAATTAAATCGTATTTTTTGTCTTTTAATAAAGATGCATCTCCTTCATAAACTGTAATGTGTTTACAATTATTGCGTTCCGCATTTTCTATAGAATTCAAATAACACCAATTATCGATGTCAATGGCGTCAATTGGTTGTGCTCCCTTCATTTCGGCAAGAATAGCTAAAATTGCTGTTCCGCAACCAATATCCAACGTTTTCATTCCTGTAACATCTATTTCTAATAAATGCTGAATCATCATGTGTGTAGTCTCATGATGACCAGTTCCAAAACTCATCTTCGGTTCGATTACAATATCAAATTCGGCATCAGTTTTTGGATGAAAAGGGGCACGAACATGGCAATTTCCTTCTACATCTATAGGTTCAAAATTCTTTTCCCATTCCTCATTCCAATTCACTTGTTCGATTTCCTCAAAAGTATAGTCAATTTTAAATTCCTCAGATTGCAAAATGTAAATATTATCTAGAATAGTTTCATCCCATAAATCTTTTTGCACAAAAGCAGAAATACCAGTTTCCGTTTCTGCAAAACTTTCAAATGCTTTTTCGCCTAATTCGGCAATTAATATTTCCGAACCTAGTTCTTTTGGTTCGATGGTAAAATGATAACCTATATATATGTTTGACATGTTTATTTTTTTGCAAAGGTAGTATTATCTATTTCTATTGGATAATGAAAACCAAAAAAAAAGAGGTTCGAATAATTTCAAACCTCTCTTTAAACTTTATTTAATTTTTTTAAATAGCATTTACAATAGCTATGAAATCATCAGCTTTTAGTGCGGCTCCACCTATAAGACCTCCGTCTACATCTGGTTTCGAGAAAATTTCTTTCGCATTTTCAGGTTTAACGCTTCCACCATATAGAATTGATACATCTTCAGCAATATCACTTCCAAAAGCTTTACGAACTGTTTCTCTAATGAATTCATGCATTTCTTGCGCTTGTTCTGGAGAAGCAGTTTCTCCTGTTCCTATAGCCCATACTGGTTCATACGCCAAAACTATATTTCCCCAATCTGATGCTTCAATACTAAATAAACCATCTTTTAATTGATTTTCAACAATATTAAAATGATTCTTAGATTGACGGTCTTTTAATTCTTCGCCAAAACAAAAGATAATGGTCATGTCATGTTCCAAAGCTGAATTTACTTTACTGGCAATTAATGCATCTGTTTCATTAAAAATAGCTCTTCGTTCTGAATGCCCAAGAATTACGATATTTACACCTACACTTTGCAACATATCAGCAGAAATTTCACCGGTAAAAGCGCCACTTTCCGCTTGATGCATATTTTGGGCAGCCACATCAATGTTTGTGAATTCCAAATGATCAACAGCAGAAGCCAAATTAACAAAAGTAGGAGCAACTATTACTTGTGCTGTAGTTTCAGTTGGTATTTTAGCGATTAGCTCATTCAATAGATCTTCAGTTTGCTCTGCATTTTTATGCATTTTCCAGTTTCCTGCTACAATCTTCTTTCTCATCTTAGTACTTATTATATTTAGTTTTTAGTTTTTTTAACAGTAAAAATGGCATTTATTTTTTACTTAACCACCGATATTGACTTTCTTATTTCAATTTTTTTAACGTTTCATTTATTTTGTCAAAATCAGTTTCTATGGCACGATATAAAACAATTTTTCCTGTTTTGTCTAAAATAATATATCTTGGAATCCAATCTAAATCTATAGCTTTTCCAAATACTCCTTTCATTTGATCATTTGCCATGAAGTGATCTCCTTTTAATTCGTGTTTTTCAACACCCATTTTCCATTTGTCAGCTGCTTTGTCCATAGAAATGAAAACATAAGCAACGTTAGGATTATTTGCTTGTAATTCTTTAATTTTAGGCATTGCTTTTACACAATCACCGCACCAGGAAGCCCAAACTTCTATTACAAGCGTTTTTCCTTTATATTTTTTTATGATATTCTTAAAAGCAACTTGACTTCCATCAGGAGATAATAATGTTTCTGATAATGCCTTTTTTGAGAATTTTGTCTTTTGTTGCGCGTTGGTACATGAAAATGTTGCGATAACAATTAATAAAGCGAATATTTTTTTCATTTGTTTATAATTTTAGTAAAGTTAGAAAAAGAAATGGAATGAGATATATAGAATATCGAATTTTGAAAGCAGAATCTCAAAACCCACAAAATAATATCGTTATAGTTAATAAAAAAACTGATAATCTTTATTTTACAGTTGTTTACTATTGTTCCCCACTGAAGCAATAAGCTGTAGCGGATAATTACTTTAATTTTATTTTTGGAGGCAATAAAAAAAAGTTTAAGGTTTAAAGAGATGGGAGCTTTAAACTTTAAACTGAAATAATTTTACAATTTCAAGTCTTGAATATCGTTATAATGTACTTTTTGCAAAATCGTTCCGTGATTCAAAATCACAATGCTTGGATTAGCTCTTTCAATTGTTTTCAAAGGGATAGCATCACAAAAATAAAAATCAAAAGTATATCCGAATTGTTTGTTTGTTTTAGCAATATCTTCTGGAGTTGAAGCCGTCATACCAATTACTTTATACCCTTTTGCTTTAGCATCTAAATTCAGCTTTTCTAGTTTCAATAAACCCGCTTTGTCCGCATGAATTAAATCATAGGCGACGATCATGACCACTTTTGGTTCTTGTAAAAATTCATCTTTATAATCAGAACCGTCTTTTGCCATAGCAAAATCATGAATTGGAGGAACGTAACCTTCTGTAATTACCTTGTCTTTTCTATCTACAAAAGTCGCTCCAGCCGGAATATTCATTAAATCCTTCTCTGTAAATTCCTTGTCAACGCCGTTTACTTTATAGATAAAAACCATTTCTACTACACTTTTTGGCGCACCATCCGGAATTCTCATTCCTTTTTGGATATTGTTTCCAACTTTAAAAGGTCGAAAATCAATAAATGGCAAATGGTTTAAAACCCAATACCCCATAAAGGCACAGGCAGCAATGCTTGCAAACGCTAGGATGTTTTGCGTGGTATTTCCAAATAAAGGTTTGACTAATTTTTTGTTATAAAACAAGATAAGGATGAAAAACAACAAAACCACATCTTTAGTGAAGGATTGCCATGGGGTAAGATGTAAGGCATCACCAAAACAACCACAATCTTTTACGACATCAAAATAAGCCGAATAAAAAGTTAAGAATGTGAAAAATACAATCAGTAATAACAAACTCCAAATCGTGAATTTAGATTTGTAACCAATGAGCAACATAACACCCAAAACCACTTCAACGGTCACTAAAAATAAGGCTAGGGCCAATGCGAACGGCTCCAAAAAAGACATATTGAAAACAGGTTCACTAAAATATTCTGCCAGTTTATAAGAGAACCCAAGCGGATCATTTAATTTTATTAATCCCGAAATAATGAATAAGATTCCAACGAAAATTCTTGAAAATTGAGTAATTATATTTTTCATATTTTTATTTTTGATTACCAAAACCCATTAAAATTAAAGCAAAAACGGCATAATTTATCATATCTTGATAATTAGCGTCAATTCCTTCGGAAACTAATGTTTTTCCCTTATTATCTTCAATTTGTTTAACACGAAGTAGTTTTTGCAAAATAAGATCAGTAAGTGAACTGACACGCATTTCGCGCCAAGCTTCCCCATAATCATGATTTTTATCCAGCATTAAATCTTTGGTTAGTTTTATTTTTGCATCGTACAATTCGGTTGCTTTCGCAACATCTAAATCAGGTTGATCCACAACACCTAATTCTAATTGAATTAGAGCCATTATCGAATAATTGATAATGCCGATGAATTCTCCTGCTTCATCTTCATCAATTTTACGAACTTCATTTTCTTGTAAGCTTCTGATTCTCTGTGCTTTTATGTAAATTTGATCCGTCAATGAAGGCAATCTCAAAATACGCCATGCACATCCATAATCTTTCATTTTGTTGATAAATAATGTGCGACAGATCGCAATCACAGAATCATATTCCTTTGACGTATTCTTCATTATTGGTGTATATTTGTCTAAAATTTCCTCAAAAATAAGGATAAATTTTGATTGAAGAATGTAGATTAACGATTTTTGATTGCAGAAGTTTTTAAACTGAATACTAGGAGAGAATATCGAATGTTAATTAATGTTCCGAAGCGTCGGGGTTGAATACAGAAGTTTTTGAAACTCGAGACTGCGACTGAAAACTGAAAACTTAAAAAAATAATGACTATTAATTGCAAAGCACAACTCATTGACTTATCAACTCCCAAAGTAATGGGAATTTTGAACGTTACACCCAACTCTTTTTTTGATGGTGGAAAATATAAAAATGAAAACGAAATACTTTCTCAAGTCGAAATAATGATAACCGAAGGTGCTAGCTTCATTGATATTGGTGCCTATTCCAGTAAACCTAATGCAGAGTTTGTATCAGAAGAAGAGGAGATTTCAAGATTAATTCCTTCGATTGATTTGATTCTAAAACATTTTCCTGAAACGATTCTTTCGATAGATACTTTTAGAAGCGAAGTGGCCAAAGCCAGTATCGAAAGTGGCGCGGGCATCATCAATGATATTTCGGCAGGACATTTAGATGATAAAATGTTGGCGGTAATTGGTAAATATAATGTTCCTTACATTATGATGCACATGAGAGGAACACCGCAAACCATGCAAGCCTTAACGGATTATGATGATATTGTAGAAGAAATGTTGCTTTATTTTTCGGAACGAATTGCAAAAGCCAGAAGTTTTGGAATCAATGATTTAATAATCGATCCCGGTTTTGGCTTTGCCAAAACGATGGATCAAAATTACGAAGTTTTTGAAAAAATAGAATTGTTTAATATGCTTGAGTTGCCGCTTCTGGTTGGAATTTCAAGAAAATCAATGATTTATAAAACATTAAATACTAGTATTGAAGAAGCCTTAAACGGAACCACAATATTAAATACCATAGCATTAACAAAGGGTGCAAAAATTCTTCGTGTTCACGATGTAAAAGAAGCAATTCAGTGTGTAACTTTATATAATAAAATCAATTCATAAATATGAAATACTTTAGCCTGATTGTTCTTTTTATAGTTGTTTCTTGCGGAAACAAAGAAGATATTCTATTGCCGAAATCGAATACAACTATTGTCAAAAATGTCGAAGATCATTCGCCAATCTATATTTTTTTTAGAACAAAAGAAAAAGATACTTTGGCCGAAGTAAACCGTAAAAATGAAATTATTTCTACCAATTGGATTTTTAATATCGACAAACGTTTGCCATTGCGATTAGTGATTCCGGAAGTGATGAAATTACAGGAAAAAAAACGCGCTGAAAAAGCACACAAAAATGAAAAGGCCGAAAATTATTATTCCTATGCGGACACCATTGGCAAAAACTTAGCTTTTATCCTATTTACAAAAGTGTTTTACAAATTGGAAAAACCTTTTTCAGGGAATCCTACTGTTTACTTTTATAAAGACAAAATCAAAGTGAATGATGTTTTGGTGCTTAAAAAAGAATTACAAAATTATTTGAACAATATGTTTGTTGAGAATGATGTAAAAATTATTTTGTGTTTTGATAAGAACGACAGCTACGGATCTTATCTTCAGAATAAAATTTTTATTAGAAATTTGGTACATACCAAGAAAGGAATCCGATTTGATGAAAATAAAGAATTTTTCTACTAACTAGAAGATTCTTGTTTAGAAAAAGGAATATTTACAAAAAAAAAATCTTACTTCCTTTTATAAAGAGAGTAAGACTTTTTTATACGATTAAAGATAATAAATTATTCTTAGTAGCCTCCGCCAGTACTTCCACCTGTTGTAGCGCCCTTAAGCAGTTGACCTCGTATTTCTCCACCGCTAAATGTAGAACTATGTATATTAACATAATACATGTCTGCCTTAAGATCTGCTTCCTGTGCTGTAGTTAAGGCGATACTTGTGTAGTTGATAGGTGAGGTTAAACTAGTAAAAGGAAATACTACTGAACCGTTAGTTCCAGCCGCTCCCATGTGTATATGCCCAGCTGCTGCCGCTGCAAGAGTATGAGTAACTGTAATTGTAAATATCTTTGTCGTATTATTAAAAGAAAGCGTGGCTGTTCCACTTGCAGTTGAATTGTTTGCAGGAACCTCGTTTGCGCCATTTAATGTAGCAGTAAAAGTAGTTATGCTTGGACCTGAGTTTGAATTGTTGTCACTACAAGAAGTGATAACCAATACAAAAAATGAAAGTGCGAATAATCTAATTAAATTTTTCATAGGATATAAAAATAAAGATTAAAAAAATGAAAGAGCATTGTTCATAATTTTTTTTTAACTATTTGTAATACATAGTCTTAAAAATTTACTATCCTTGTAAATTTAGGAATTTTCTTTTAAAAGGCAACTTATTTTTCAATACTTTTTTTAAAACAAGGTTTGATATTTTTAAGGAAGGCAATATTTTAAATTTTGCCTGCTGCAAAGCACCAACTCTTGCAAAAGGAATAAATTATCTTTTTTTGAAAAAGATTTGAGATAGGGAAGTTATATTGAAGACAAAGTATTTCTAAAATCTATTGATGATGATACGGTTCATTCCTCAAAATTGTAAATCCACGATACAATTGTTCAATAAAAAACAAACGCACCATTTGGTGTGAAAAGGTCATAAGTGATAGAGAAATTTTGCCGTTTGCTTTGGCATATAATGTTTCCGAGAATCCGTAAGGACCACCAATTACAAAAACCAAAGTTTTAACGCCTGAGTTCATTTTCTTTTGCAATTCTTCAGAAAAGCCGACGCTGGAATAGTTTTTACCGTTTTCGTCCAACAAAATAAGTTGGTCTGTAGGAGTGATTTTTGATAAAATTAATTCGCCTTCCTTCTCTTTCTGCTGACTTTCAGATAAGTTTTTTACGTTTTTTATATCAGGAATAATATCCAGATCAAACTTGATATAAAAAGACAAACGTTTGGTATAATCGTCGATTAATGTTTGTAAAGCTTTGTTATCGGTTTTACCAATGGCAACCAGTTTGATGTTCATTTTCTAGTGTTTCAAAAACGTAAAGATAGAAAATTTCAGAAGTTTAACGCGATTGGCTTTAAACGGAATGGCACTGGACTTATTCAAGTTTAAAAAATATTTTCAATTTTCAGTTGAATTCTGGTCGATTTATTTGTTAAGTAATGAAGTTTTCGTAACACTAAAATGGATAAAAAACAGGAATTATTTTACTTCAATGGTTTCTATAATCAGTTCAAAAGTTTCGCGTTTTTTATTCCCAATCAAAAATGCAATTTCTTCTAAATTTGAACCATCATAATTCGGAATTTCTAATTTACGACCTCTAAAAGCAGGATATAACGACATAATAGGAATGTCAATGGTTTGCCAGTCTCCTGAAGTTTTAAAGTGATAGACATACGAATGGGAATCATCTCGATGGGTCTTGACTCTAAATTGGTATTCTTTACCGTCTCCTTTAAGACGGATAGAAATGTGCTTACTTTGTTCTAAAGCAATTGCAGCAAAAGCAAATTTAACAGCACAAAACCCACCATTATTTTCTAATGACACCTCACCTTCAAATACGCCATTTCCTTCGGCATTCAGATATAATTTACTTTGTGATTTTCCTCCCATCACAGCATCATTGACAACTTTCCAGTGACTTAGATCACTTTTGGAACTAAATTCAAAAATCAATAACGGATTCATTAGCGTTTTTTTCAAAAATAAATTTAAAATTTCTATTTCGGCAATGGTGCGCCGACAGCAATATCGCATCTATGGTTGGTTTGACCGTGTGGTGGATTCATTCCCTCTGGTGTAGGAGTTGCTTCAGCTGGAGTAGCTGCAGTAGTTATGGTTGTGGCAGGCGCTGGAGCGTTTTGATTCGGCTTTGTAACCGCTGGAGCGTTCAATGGCGCTCCAACTGCAATGTCGCAGCGGTGTCCAGGTTGTCCGTGTGCCGGATTCATTCCTTTCGCAACAGTACTGATAGTTGATGGAGCAACAGTATTTGTCGTTACTGGATCAATAGTGGCGGGTTGTTGCTGGTTGCTAGTCTGAGATTGATTCTTCATTTGTCTTCCAACTTCAGTAAAAGGAACTACATTTGTGGTAGTTGTGTCGTTTTGTTGTTCTGCTTCATTTTTGCAAGAAGTCGTTAGTATAGTTAATGCAAAAAGTAGATTGATAAAATTTTTCATAATAAAGGATTTAAATTACTACACTCAAATATAAGACTTTAAATAGTAAACACCTAACTATTGCAATTGATTTTGGGGCATCAATCTTATTCGCAAAATCATTTAGTAAAGGAAACTATGGGAATTCTTTTTTGCAAACTGTTTCAAAATTTACTAATGTAGTTATTTATGAAGAGTAGAATCAGTGCTTCTTTTTTTTTCAAAAGAACCCCACCTACAAATTTTCAAATCCACAAAATATATTCTACTTTAGCATACTATTAAATTTCCTATAAAATGATTAGCGAAGCACAGTTCGAAAACGAGTTACAATTAATAATAAAAAACGCCATTCGCGAAGATGTTGGTCCGGGAGATTACAGTTCTTTGGCCTGTATTCCTGCAACTGCAAGCGGAAAAGCAAAGTTGCTTGTAAAAGAAGATGGTATTATTGCCGGTGTGGCTTTCGCCAAAATGGTTTTTGCGTACGTCGATCCAAATTTGGAAATCGAAATTTTTATAAAAGATGGAACGCCAGTTAAAAAAGGTGATATTATTTTGCATGTTTCGGGAAGTTCACAATCCATTTTAAAAGCCGAAAGAGTAGTTTTGAATTCGATGCAAAGAATGTCAGCCATTGCAACCAAAACCAAAGAATACGTTCAGTTATTGGAAGGAACCCATACTAAAATTCTCGATACACGCAAAACAACTCCGGGATTCCGTGCATGTGAAAAATGGGCAGTGAAAATTGGCGGAGGCGAAAACCACCGTTTTGCTTTGTATGATATGGTAATGCTCAAGGACAATCACAACGATTTTGCGGGTGGAATTACTTTGGCCATAGCCAAAACTAAAGCCTATCTCAAAGAAAATAATTTGGATTTAAAAATAATTGTCGAAGCCAGAAACCTAGACGAAATAAAAGAAATCCTGAAAAGCGAAGGTATTTTTAGAATCCTGATAGACAATTTCAATTATGAAGATACAAAAAAGGCAGTAGCCTTAATTGGCACCAAATGCTTAACGGAATCCTCAGGGAATATCAATGAAAAAACGATTCGTCATTATGCGGAATGTGGTGTTAATTATATTTCATCAGGTGCTTTGACGCATTCCGTTTACAATATGGACTTAAGTCTAAAAGCGATTTAAATTATGTCCGAAGAAATAGAAATAAAACTCGAAAAAGTTCCGGTAATCAGGAATTTAGTTCATGTACTGAAACGGATAAAGCTGTCTTGGCTACAAGGAATGTCTTTATATGACTTATTAGAATTGTACGGATTGGGAATTCTGGAAAGCGCTTTGACTTATCATGCAAGCGCTATTGCCTTTAGTTTTTTTATGGCATTATTTCCTTTTGCACTATTTATACTAAATCTTATTCCATACATTCCTATTGAAGGTTTTCAAAGTGATTTTCTTCAATTTGTAAGACAAGGAGTCCCACCTAATACGTATGATGCCATTTATAAAATCATTAATGATATTCTCCATAACAGTCATTCCGGATTGCTTTCATCAGGATTTATTCTGTCTATTTTCCTTATGGCAAATGGATTGAATGGAATTCTTGGAGGTTTTGAATCCTCCCGCCACGTACTCATCAAAAGGGGATTTATTCATCAATACATAGTCGCATTAGGCATGTCGTTATTGTTGTCATTGCTTTTAATCGTAACTATTTCAACGATAGTAGTTTTCGAGGTATTTATTCAAAAAACAGTTTTTAGCGATGTCAATCAACTGATTGTTTTGGGGAGATATGCATTCGTAATTCTGATGATATTAGCGACCACCTCCATACTTTTTAAGTTTGGCACAACACATGATAAAAACAGGGCATTTATCTCGATAGGTTCAGTATTCACAACTATCTTGATTCTTTTGGATTCCTACGGTTTTGGGATTTGGGTGATACGATTCTCAAAATATAATGAATTATATGGGTCGATTGGTACATTATTAATTCTAATGTTTTACATTTGGATCAACTGTATGATATTACTTCTGGGATTTGAATTAAACGCTACAGTAAATAAATTAAAAATTAAAAAAGAAGGTTAAATTTAAGGAGCTAATTCCTGCTATTCGTTACAATCTTTTCCTTTAAAAAAAGGAAAAGGATTTTCACTGCTATCAGGGCTAAAAAAAAACAAAATTATGAAAAACAACATTTTAATTATTGCAGCATTATTTTTTACAACTATTTTTTATAGTCAAAATCAAACCGTTGTTGGAAAATGGAAAACTATTGACGACGAAACCGGTAAAGCAAAATCAATTGTAGAAATTTATGAGAAATCGGGAAAAATCTACGGGAAAGTAATTGAGATTTTAGATGTGGCTCATAAGAATAACGTATGTCAAGATTGTGCCGGAGAGGATAAAAATAAACCAATTCTTGGGTTGGTCATTATAAAAGGATTAAAAAAAGATGGGGATGAATATACTAATGGAAAAATATTAGACCCTAAAAACGGAAAAATGTATAAATGTTTAATGACATTAGAATCAAAAGATAAACTGAAAGTACGTGGTTTTATTGGATTTTCATTATTTGGAAGAACACAATATTGGTCTAGAGTTAAAAACTAGGTCCTATTGTTTCAGGTTTCAAGTTTCAAGTTTTGTAACTGGAATAAGAGACTTAAAACCTGAAACTTTAAACTATTTAAATTAAAAGAATGTATTTCGTCGAAGTAATTTTACCGCTTTCCCTTGCCAAAACCTTTACTTATAGCATCTCAGAAGCCGAATTCCATTATATAAAAAAAGGAATGCGCGTGGCAGTTCCATTTGGTAAAAGTAAAATCTACACGGCTTTAGTTATCGAAATTCACCAAAACAAACCTGAATTATACGAAGCTAAAGAAATTCACCAAATCCTTGACGAAAAACCCATTGTAACAGAAATCCAAATCTTACATTGGCAATGGATTGCTTCGTACTATATGTGTGCCATCGGTGACGTTTATCGCGGTGCAATGCCTAGCGCACTTTTGCTGGAAAGCGAAACCGTAATTTCTCAAAAACAAGATTTATTTGTAGATGAAAGCCTGCTTTCGGATGATGAATATCTAATTTATCAGGCTTTACAACAACAAAGTTCACTCAAAGTCCAAGACATCATTTCAATTTTAAACAAGAAAAATATCTTTCCAGTCATTCAAAAATTGATTGACAAAAATATATTGGTGCTTGAGGAAGAAATGCTGGAAACCTATAAACCAAAATTAGTTCGCTACGTACGGTTGCATTCTAAATATGATTCAAATGCCGGTTTAAGTCAATTACTTGAGACACTCAAAAGTGCCAATAAACAAAAGGAAATTGTCTTGAATTATTTTCAACTTAGCGCTGTGGAAAAGAAGCCAATAACGGTAAAAAAACTGGTAGAGGCAGCTAATTCTTCGGCAGCTATTGTAAAAGCATTGATTGAAAAAGAAATATTTGAGGACTATTTTATACAGGAAGACCGCGTCAATTTTACAGGAAAAACCAGAGAAGGTCAATTGCAGTTAAGTCCTGCACAACAAATCGCTTTTGATGAAATCAAAGAAAGTTTTATTCAAAAAGAAGTTTGCCTTTTACATGGCGTAACATCCAGTGGTAAAACGGAAATTTATATCAAACTCATCGAAGAATATATCGATTCAGGAAAGCAAGTACTGTATTTACTTCCTGAAATTGCTTTGACGACTCAATTAGTGGGAAGGTTAAGGACTTATTTTGGCAATAAAGTAGCGGTTTTTCATTCGAAATATAATAATAACGAGCGCGTGGAAGTTTGGAATCAAGTTTTAGAAAATTCCGAAAAAGCGCAAGTGGTAATAGGAGCGAGGTCGGCCTTATTTTTGCCATTTCATAATTTGGGATTCATAATTGTAGATGAAGAACACGAGCAAACGTTCAAGCAAGTAGATCCTGCACCTCGTTATCATGCACGCGATGCAGCCATAGTTTTGGCACATTCACATCAAGCAAAAGTGTTATTGGGTTCTGCAACACCTAGCTTAGAAACCTATTTCAATGCTAAGTCTGGAAAATTTGGATTAGTCGAAATCTCGGAGCGATTTGGAAACGTCATGATGCCAAATATCGAATTGGTAGATTTAAAAGACAAATATTTTCGCAAGAAAATGACCGGGCATTTCAGCGATACTTTAATTGACGAAATCACAACAGCTTTGTCCTTAGGGGAACAAGTGATTTTGTTTCAAAACAGGAGAGGTTATTCTCCCATCATCGAATGCATGACTTGTGGTCATGTGCCCCATTGTCAGCAATGTGATGTGAGTTTGACGTACCATAAGCATAAAGATCAATTGCGTTGTCATTATTGCGGATATTCCATGGCAAAACCAACGCATTGTCATTCTTGTTCCAGTGTTGATTTGGCTACAAAAGGTTTTGGAACTGAACAAATCGAACAAGAACTAATTGCTATTTTTCCAACTGCAAAAACGGGAAGGATGGATCAGGATACAACAAGAGGGAAATTTGGTTTTGAGAAAATAATCGATAGTTTCAAGAATAGAGAAATTGATATTCTTGTGGGAACGCAAATGCTTGCCAAAGGATTAGATTTTGATAATGTAACTTTGGTAGGGATTATGAATGCGGATAATATGCTGTATCATCCAGATTTCAGAGCTTTTGAAAGAAGTTTCCAAATGATGACGCAAGTGGCCGGTCGTGCAGGACGCTCAGAAAAACAAGGAAAAGTGATTATCCAAACCTATAATCCAAATCACAATACCATTCAGCAGGTAACCACTACAGATTATGTAGGAATGTTTAAGGAACAGTTGTATGACAGACAGATTTATAAATACCCTCCATATTTTAGAATTGTTAAACTAACGCTTAAACAACGTGATTTTGATAAGTTAAAGGAAGGATCTATGTGGTTGTATCAAGTGATGAGCCAAAACCTAAATATGCCTGTTTTAGGACCTGAAGAACCAGCAATCAGTAGGATCAGGAATGAATTTATACGGACGATAATTATTAAAATTCCGCAGGAAATTTCTATTTTAAACACAAAAAAAACTATTCAAAAGATTCTGAATAGTTTTGAAGCCGTGCCTCAATATAGAGCTGTGAAGGTTACGTTAAACGTTGATTTTTATTAAAAGTAGTTTTTTATGCAAATGATAGCGCTTTAACTAAATCTTCTTTTTTGTTTCTGCTTAAAGGGATTTTAGTGACTCCAATTTCGGCAAATTTGCTGTTAAAACGTTCTACTTTGTCGATATTGATAATATATGATTTATGAACACGTATGAATTTTTCTTTAGATAAATCATTTTCAAAGGATTTCATTGTAGAAAGTACTAAATTACTATCTTCTTCAGTAACTACTCTTACATAGTCACCAAAAGCTTCTATCCATTTAATTTTAGAAGTAAAAATTTTCAATTTTTTTAGATTACTTTTAATAAAAATATGTTCTCCTTCTTCTTCCTTGTTTTCTTTTTTAAGTAAATATTGATCCATTGCTCTTCTAACCGAGGCGTTGAATCGATCGATTGCAATTGGTTTTTGCAAATAATCAGTCGCATCATAATCAAATGCTTTCATCGCATATTCTGCCTTAGAAGTAATGAAAATTATTTGCGGTTTTATTTTTAAACCATCTAAAAAATCAAAACCACTTATAACTGGCATTTCAATATCCAGAAATATTAAATCTACGTTGTGTACCGACATGCAACTCCTAGCTTCGATTGCATTCGAAAAATCCCCAATTAAATGTAAGTTTGTATGGTTATTTACTAACTTTGCGATAATCATTCTTTGAATGGAACTATCATCAACTACTACGCAATTAAGTTTCATAATTTTTTATTTTAGATTTGGATTAGTAAATTTAACATTAAATTATTAAAAAAACTAATATGAAACGTTTTTTTTCGCCGTTTGACGATTAAAGTAAAATAAGGCTTGTTTATCTAAAACAAATGGTTACTTTTGCACCCAAATTAACAAATAAATATATATTTATGAATCATTATGAAACTGTTTTCATTTTAAATCCCGTTTTATCTGAAGTTCAGGTAAAGGAAACAGTAAGCAAATTTGAAGATTTTCTTACTAGTAGAGGAGCAGAAATGGTATCGAAAGAAGATTGGGGCCTTAAAAAAATGGCTTACGAAATTCAAAACAAAAAATCTGGTTTTTACCATTTATTCGAATTCAAAGTAGCTGGAGAAGTTCTAATTGCTTTTGAAACTGAATTTAGACGTGACGAAAGAATCATGCGTTTCTTAACTGTAAGTTTAGATAAACACGCGATTTCTTGGGCTGAGAGAAGAAGAACTAAATTAAAAGCAACAAAAGCGTAATCATGGCTACACTACAACAATCGGCTTCAGGAAAAAAAGACGGAGATATCAGATATCTTACGCCTTTGAACATAGAAACAAACAAACAAAAAAAGTATTGTCGTTTCAAAAAATCAGGTATCAAATATATTGATTATAAAGATGCTGATTTCTTATTGAAATTCGTGAATGAACAAGGGAAAATACTTCCTCGTCGTTTAACAGGAACTTCATTAAAGTACCAAAGAAAAGTGTCAGTTGCTGTTAAGAGAGCACGTCACATAGCATTAATGCCATATGTGGCTGATTTACTAAAATAATATTTAACGCAGTTGTTGGTTTTCTGAAAATGAAACCTAACTTCTATAACAAAGGACAACAACATGGAACTTATTTTAAGACAAGACGTTCAAAATTTAGGATTTAAAGATGATGTAGTATCTGTGAAAAACGGTTACGGTCGTAACTTTTTAATCCCACAAGGTCACGCACATTTAGCAACTTCTTCTGCAAAGAAAGTGTTAGCTGAAAACCTAAAACAAAGAGCTCACAAAGAAGAAAAAGTAGTAAACGATGCAAAAGCATTGGCTGAAGCTTTGAAAGCTATTGAAATTAAAATTTTCGCAAAAGCAGGTGGAGAAAAATTATTCGGTTCAATCACGAATATTGATATCGCTGAAGCTTTAGCAAAAGGCGGTCAAGTAATTGACAGAAAATTCATTACTAGTGGAATCGTTAAACGTACAGGAAAATATACTGCTAACGTTAGATTACACAGAGATGTAATAGTTGAATTGCCTTATGAAATTGTTGCTGAAAAAGCATAATTTCTAAGTTTATATAACTGAATCCCGATGTAAGTCGGGATTTTTTTTGTTTAATCTGAACTTGGTTCAGATTCTTTAATTTATAAATAAAGAGCGTCGTAAATAATTAAGATGCTGACACGAGCGTAGCGAATTGACGCAGTAACTAAATTCAGCTTAAATGAAATACTCAAGACTAACAAAAGAACAATTTGAAGAACTGAATCAAGAATTCAGTACGTTCCTTGCGACTCAAGCAATTGATAAAGCCGAATGGGATAAAATAAAAACGGAACAACCTGAGGTTGCCGAACAAGAACTTGACGTTTTTTCTGATTTGATTTGGGAAGGTGTTCTTGCCAAAGCAGAATATTTAGAACATTTTTCGAAAAACCATATTTTTCTGTTTCAAAGTTTTGATACTCATGTTCAGTCAATCGTTTTAAAATCGTTGGTTCCTGAAGTTGATTTTTTAACTAGAGAAGGGTTACAATGGCTTAGCGATAACATGTTTACCGAAACTATTGAAATGAAAACCGGTAAAAAGGAATTTACTGAAGAACGCAACAAGTCGATCTTTGCCTTGATACAACAAGGAGCTTTTTTAAGTGACGGACAATTATACAAACAAATAAACACAATTATAGAGTCATAATTCTATTGTTTTTATTTTAAATTGGTTATTTTAGTGCCTTATTTTAAGCACTAAAATAGCCAATTTTTATTTTCTATGGATATTCAAAATACGATTCAAACGTTAAGAGAGGAATTAAATCAGCACAACTATAATTACTATGTGTTAGACAAACCGACCATTTCTGATTTTGAATTTGATTTGAAGTTAAAGCAACTTCAGGATTTAGAAAATAATAACCCAGAATACTTCGATGAAAATTCGCCCACGCAAAGAGTTGGCGGAACAATTACAAAAAACTTTCAAACCGTTGCTCATGAACATCGAATGTATTCTTTGGACAATTCCTATTCCAAAGAAGAATTGATGGATTGGGAAAAACGTATTCAAAAAGTTTTGGGAGATGTTCCTTTAGAATATACCTGCGAATTAAAGTACGATGGTGCATCCATAAGTATTACCTACGAAAATGGAAAACTGAAACGTGCTGTGACTCGCGGTGACGGTTTTCAAGGTGACGATGTGACTAATAATATCAAAACCATTAAATCAATTCCATTACAGATAAAAGGAGATTTTCCTACTACATTTGATGTACGCGGCGAAATCATTTTACCTTTTGCCGGATTTGAAAAAATGAATCAGGAATTAATCGAAATTGGAGAAGCACCGTATTCGAATCCTAGAAATACGGCTTCCGGTAGTTTGAAATTGCAAGACAGTGCCGAGGTGGCAAAAAGACCGTTAGATTGTTTGTTGTATTTTATAATTGGAAATAAATTACCTTTTAATTCTCAATTTGATGGATTAGAAACAGCCAGACAATGGGGATTCAAAGCACCGAAAGAAGCTAAGTTAGCCCATAATTTGCATGAAGTTTTTGAATTTATTGATTATTGGGATACTCACAGACACAAGATGCCATACGAAACCGATGGAGTGGTGGTCAAAGTAAATTCTTTTCATTATCAGGATGAATTAGGTTTTACGGCTAAATCTCCTCGTTGGGCAATCGCTTATAAATTTAAGTCGGAACAGGTTTCAACAAAATTAAATTCAATTTCATACCAAGTTGGAAGAACGGGTGCGATTACGCCCGTAGCAAATTTAGAACCGGTACAATTAGCCGGAACTATTGTAAAACGCGCTTCATTGCATAATGCCGATCAAATAGAAAAATTAGATATTCGTGTTGGTGATACCGTTTTTGTTGAAAAAGGAGGGGAGATTATTCCTAAAATTATTGCAGTTGATTTAACGAAACGTCCTGAAAATTTAGAAGCTACAAAATACATCACTCATTGCCCGGAATGTCATACGGAATTAGTTAGAAATGAAGGGGAAGCCAATCATTATTGCCCTAATTTTTATGGCTGTCCGCCACAAATTGTTGGAAGAATACAGCATTTTATTTCGCGTAAAGCAATGGACATTGAAGGACTTGGCGGCGAAACGGTAACGTTACTGTTCAATAATGGTTTGGTTCATAATTATGCCGATTTATATCAATTGACTGTGGAGCAAATTCTACCTTTGGAAAGAATGGCTCAAAAATCAGCAGAGAATCTTGTGAATGGGGTTCAGATTTCTAAAAATATACCTTTTGAGAGAGTGCTGTTTGCCCTTGGAATCCGATTTGTAGGTGAAACTGTCGCTAAGAAATTAGCTAAACATTATAAAAGTATTGATGCATTGAGTCAGGCGACTTTGATGGACTTAGTTTTAGTGGACGAAATTGGGGACAGGATTGCTAAAAGCGTCATCGAATTTTTCGAAAATCAGGAAAATAGAACTATTGTTGACCGTTTAAAAAGTTACGGAGTTCAATTTGAAGTAATCGAAAAAATAAATCCTAATGCAACCGATAAATTTGCCGGTAAAACCTTCGTCGTATCCGGTGTTTTTGAGAAATTTTCCAGAGATGATTTGAAAAAATCAATTGAAGATAATGGGGGTAAAGTAGGAAGCTCAATATCCGCAAAAACTGATTATGTTGTTGCTGGGGATAGTATGGGACCTGCAAAATTAGAAAAAGCGAACAAACTGAACATACCGATAATTTCTGAGGATGATTTTATAAATCTAGTTAATAACTAAAAGCGAATGCAGTCACTGATTAAAAAAAATATTTTTTTGCAGGAAAATACAATCGTAGGTTTGTTCTTCTCTTTTGCAATTATTGAAATCTTAGCAGAATTATTTTCATTCAAGGTAATTTTATTTGCGTTTAGACCTTTTATTGCCGTTGTGTTGCTCTATCTATATTGGATTACTTCTAATGTGCGGAGTTTACTTTTTTTTGTGACCGTATTTTTTTTATTACTGACTAGTATTTTTATTCTTTCGACATCAATGCTATTTTTAATATTGGGATTGACAGGCATTTTGATTCACCGAATTTTGCTTATTTTTTATATTTTAAAATTAAATAAGGTGAAAGATTTTATGCCCATAGTAATTGCAATTATTCCTTTTATTCTTATTTTTTCCTATCTGCTTTCTATTTCTGATGAGATTCCGGAAAACAGTTATTATCCTTTGGTAGCTCAAAATATTTTGGTGTCTATTCTTGGTGGGGTTATCTTGTCTAATTACTTCATGAATCAAACTAGAAATACACCCTGGTTATTTATTTTTGGGCTATTGTCAACCGCTATGTATTTTACTGTATTTATTGAAAAATGTTTTTTATTTAATTTGCCTCCCACTTTCTTTACCCCATTAGGAATGATTTTATATGTTTCCAGCTATTACGCTTTTTATAAATTTGTCATCGATACTGAAAGAATGGATGTAGATTTACAAGAATACAACTATCAAAATAATTCTTTGATTGATTAGAATGTAATTTGAGGAAAAATATTTTTGTTGGTAAAACAAATCCAATTAAAAAAATTAAACAATAATTGAAGTTCCTTGTGATGCTTTTTCTTTATTATTATCCAAATAGAAATCAATTCTCCCTAAATTAATTCCATAACAGCCGACTTGATTAACTAAAACATCTTTGCCAACACTGTTTTTCATCACAGTTGGTTTATCAAGAAAGGTATGGGTATGACCACCAATTATTAAGTCAATATCTTGAGTAATTTGAGCCAATTTTAAATCGCAAATTTTATTGGGTTCGTCTTTATAATTGTACCCTAAGTGCGACAAGCAAATCACTAAATCGCATTTGTTTTCTTTTTTCAAGATGCGAACCATATCTTGTGTAGTCTCAACAGGATCGTTATAAACCGTTTCTTTGTACATTGCTTTGTCAACCAAGCCATTTAATTCCACTCCAAGTCCAAAAACACCAACTTTGATTCCGTTTTTATTAAAAATTTTATAGGGTTTTACTAGACCATTCATCACAGTATTTTTAAAATCGTAATTTGCTGATATAAACTCAAAGGTCGCGTGAGGCATTTGGGCGTACAATCCTTCAACTCCATTATCAAAATCATGATTCCCAATCGCAGAAGCATCATATTTCATCATGCTCATCAATTTGAATTCTAATTCCCCTCCATAATAGTTAAAATAAGGAGTTCCCTGAAAAATATCGCCAGCATCAAGTAATAAAACATTTGGATTTTCTTTTCGGATGGTTTCAATCAATGCTGCTCTTCGCGCGACACCACCCATATTAGCATTTTTTGGATGATTTGCAGGAAATGGATCAATATAACTGTGAACATCATTAGTATGCAAAATCGTGAGATGCTTCGTTCTCGCAGATTCGAAGCTGCTCAACGACAAACCCAAACTTAATAGAGCTGTACTTGCAGCCGTTTTTTCTATAAAATCTCTTCTTTTCATTTTTTATTTTTTTAGAGCTATTTCCCGTCTCGTCCTAAAGACGAGATTGCAATCTTTTTATTTTTGAAAAAAAATAATAAGGATTTCCACTTCAAATGTAATTCACTGAACTCCTATAAGAATAAAAATCAAGTGAAGTAATCGGGGCTAGGGCATTATTTATTTACTAGGATTTATATTTATTCAACAGTAATTCTAACATCATTTATCACCGGAATTGTATCTACTTCTTTGAAATAATCAATCAAAATATTTCGAAGTTTGTAATCTAAGTCAAATTTTTGAACTCCTTTTTTAAAGAAATTCATATTGTCACCCCCATTCGCTAAATAATCGTTGGTACCCACATAATAGATAGTCTCTTTTTCAACAGGCTTTCCTCGGACTATTATATTCTTGGCCTTATTGTTTTTGTCGATTGTAAAAGTAATTCCAGAAAGTGGATGTGGTTTTTTTTCGGCGATAAAATAGTCAACTAATTCAAAAACCTGTTCTCCTTTCAAAGCAATAACGACCATAGTGTTTTCAAAAGGCATGATTTCAAATGCTGTTCTGCTGGTTACATTCCCTTTAGGAATAATGGAACGAATACCACCATGGTTGAGTAAACAAATATCGATATTCTTTTTTTCTCTGGCATTAAAAACCAGATTTCCCCGCTTCAAGCTGACATCCGCTAATAGATTTCCAATAGTTGTCTGCCATTTACCAGAACTTTTGTCCAATGTTACAGGACAGTAGGCAAGCACACTGTCCAAATCTTTATTAATATGTTCGCGATAGGGTTTAATGAAGTTTTCAATTTGCTTTGCCTGCTCGCCCTGTGGGCTCTGGTCAGGAACTTCGTTTTCCTTTGCAGTGATTGGAATTCGTTTGCCTTCTATTTTAGAAACATGATAATTTTGTTTGCTACAGGAAACAATAAAAAGAAATGTTAAGAATATAACAAAAAGTTTTAAAACGTCGTTATACTTTTTTAGATTTACCATTTTAAATGCGACTTAATTAATTAATTTTGTAATCAGGTAAATGTAGTATGTTTATAAATTATATAAAGAATTTCTACGTAAAAAAAACATTTAAAAAAAACTTGCAAAATGTAAAAAGCGAGGAGGTTTCAAATGTGGTAAAAACAGTTGGTTTGTTAATTGATACCAGTTATTTTTCTAAAAAAGAAGCCTTGATTAACGACTTAATTGCAAATGGATTTTCTAATGAAAATATTAAGGTTATTGTTTACACAGATAAATCAAAGTCAAACAACGCAAATTCACAACTTGCATTCAGTGCAAAACATCTTAATTGGAAAGGAGAAATTACGGAACCAAAAGTAAATGATTATCTCAATGAAGAATTTGATTTTCTTATCAGTTATTACGATGTTGAAAAAACAATACTAATGCTTTTTACTATTAAATCGAAAGCAAAATTTAAAGTGGGTTTTGCATCAATTGACAAAAGGTTAAACCATTTGATTATTGATACGAAAGCCGAAAATTATAAAGTTTTCACTGATGAATTATTCAGATATTTAAAATTATTAAACAAAATATAATCCAATACTATGCAATCATTAATAGGAACTGGTGTTGCCCTTGTAACTCCATTTAAAGAAGATTTTTCAATTGATACAGAAGCTTTAAAAAGAATTGTAAATTTCTCGATAGATGGCGGAATTGAATACCTTGTAGTGCTTGGTACGACTGCTGAAAATGCTACCTTGTCTCAAGAGGAAAAAGAATTAGTTATCAGTACGGTAATAGAAGCAAACAACGGAAGTTTACCATTAGTTCTTGGGGTAGGAGGTAACAATACTTTAAAGGTAGTTGAAGAATTGAAAACTAGAGATTTATCTCAATTTGTTGCAATTCTCTCTGTTTCACCTTATTACAATAAACCAACACAAGAAGGAATTTATCAACACTTTAAAGCAGTTGCAGAAGCGTCTCCAATTCCAGTAATTTTATATAATGTTCCGGGAAGAACAGCAAGTAATATGTTGCCGGCTACTGTTTTGCGTTTAGCCAATGATTTCAAAAATGTAGTTGCCATCAAAGAAGCCGCGGGTGATATGGTTCAAGCGATGCAATTATTGAAAAATAAACCAAAAGATTTCCTTGTAATTTCTGGAGATGATATGATTGCTTTACCTATGGTTTTAGCCGGTGGATCTGGTGTTATATCTGTAATTGGTCAAGGTTTTCCAAAAGAGTTTTCGGAAATGATACGATTAGGTTTGAATAGAAAAGTGGATGAAGCATTCAAAACACAGTATATTTTAGATGATTGTATCGATATGATTTTTGAACAAGGAAATCCTGCAGGAATCAAAGAAGTGTTTCTATCATTGGGAATTTCCGAAAATGTTGTTCGTCTTCCACTAATAAAAGTAGATGAGACATTAGCGGGAAGAATAAACCATTTTGTTGAAAAAATGAATAAAAACGGATAAAAAATCTTACTTTTATTAAAACAAAAAAATATTTTGAAGTAGCTAAATTATTAACTAAATTTGCCACCGAAACTTCGGTATGATTTTTTGTGTTTACTACGGCCGGGAAATCATAAATAAAGTATAAAAATGAAAAAAATATTATCTCTATTACTTCTTGTTACCTTTTTTTATTCTTGTAATGAATATCAAAAAGCTATAAAAACCGAAGATGTTTCCATAAAGTTTAGTATGGCAACCAAATTGTATGATTCAGGTAGTTATACTAAAGCAATTCGTCTTTTTGAGCAAATTGCTCCTACTTACAGAGGGAAACCACAAGCAGAAAAATTGTTTTATATGTTTGCGCAATCGTATTATAAAACAAAACAATATTATTTAGCGGGATACCAATTTGAAAGTTTTGTTTCTGGTTATCCAAAAAGTGAAAAAGTTCAAGAGGCTGCTTATTTAGCCGCCAAAAGTTACTCGATGCTATCACCGGTTTATAGTTTAGATCAAAAAGATACCTTTAAGGCCATTGACAAACTTCAAGCATTTATAGACAATTATCCAAATTCAGAATATTTGGCAGAAGCAAACGCAACGCTAAAACAGCTAAGCGAGAAAATAGAGAAAAAGGTATATGAAAATGCAAAAGGTTATAATACCATCTCAGATTACAAATCTGCGATTGTTGCTTTTGATAACTTTATAGCAGATTATCCTGGTACAATGTTCAGGGAAGATGCTCTTTTTTACAAATTTGATTCTGCTTACCAATTAGCAATAAACAGTATTCCTGCAAAAATGGAAGAAAGATTAAATGTTGCAAAAGCAGCGCATTCAAATCTTGTAAAATTTAATGCAAATAACAAATACAAAAAGAAAACTGACGAAATGTTAGTGCGAATTGATAAAGATTTACAAAAATTTAATAAATAAAGTCATGGATTTAAAAAAGACGAATGCTCCGGTAAATACAATAACTTACAATAAAAATGTTATTGAAGAACCTACTGGTAATGTGTATGAAGCGATAACCATTATGGCTAAAAGAGCAAACCAAATCAATTCTGAAATCAAAAAAGAATTGACAGAGAAATTGGAAGAATTTGCTACATATAATGACAGTCTTGAAGAAGTTTTTGAAAATAAAGAACAAATTGAGGTTTCTAAATTTTACGAAAAATTGCCTAAGCCTCATGCTTTAGCGGTTCAAGAATGGTTAGATGGTAAAATCTACCACAGAGATTCAAATAAATAATAGTATAATGTCAGTTTTAAGCGGTAAGAAAATTTTACTAGGTATTTCTGGTGGGATTGCTGCCTATAAAACAGCGTCATTAGTACGACTCTTCATAAAAGCAGGTGCACATGTCCAAGTGATAATGACACCTGCTTCTAAGGATTTTGTAACTCCTCTAACGTTATCTACGTTATCAAAAAATCCTGTATTTTCCAGTTTTTATAATCAAGATGATGAGAACGAAAAATGGAATAATCACGTTGAATTAGCACTGTGGGCAGATTTGATGCTTATTGCACCTGCAACGGCAAACACCTTGTCTAAAATGGCAAGCGGTACTTGTGATAATCTTCTTATTGCAACTTATTTATCGGCAAAATGTCCGGTGTATTTTGCTCCTGCGATGGATTTGGACATGTATAAACATCCCTCTACGATTGCAAATTTTTTAGCTTTAAACCAATTTGGAAACACTATAATTCCCGCTGAAAGTGGTGAATTAGCCAGTGGTTTATCTGGTGAAGGAAGAATGGCAGAACCAGAAAATATTGTAGCATTCTTGGAAGCTGATTTAGAAAGTAAATTACCTCTTAAAGGGAAAAAAATACTAATTACTGCCGGTCCCACATACGAAGCGATAGATCCTGTACGTTTTATAGGAAATCATTCGTCTGGAAAAATGGGTTTTGATATTGCCTTAAGTGCTGCAAATTTAGGGGCTTCAGTGATATTAGTTACTGGTCCTACCAATTGTAAAGCGGTTCATTCTTCGATAAAGGTGATAAATGTAGTTTCTGGTGAGGAAATGTATAACGCGTGTCATCTCTATTATGAGGATGTTGATGTGGCAATAGCTGCAGCAGCAGTAGCAGATTACAAACCAAAGAATGTGGCACTTCAAAAGATTAAAAAAGCAGAAGATGATTTCACCATTGAGCTGGAAAAAACCAAAGATATTTTAGCTTCTTTGGGTAAAATCAAAAAAAATCAGTTTTTAATCGGGTTTGCTTTAGAAACGGAAAATGAAATTGAAAATGCGAAGTTGAAAATTCAGAAAAAAAACTTAGATTTGATAGTTTTAAACTCATTGCAAGATCAAGGAGCCGGTTTTGGAAAGCCGACAAATAAAGTTACCTTTATAGATAAATTTTTCAATATCGAAGCGATGGAACTGAAATCAAAAGAAGCTGTGGCGGATGATATATTAAACAAAGTAATCACACATTTTTATGTATAAAATAATTACTTTTCTTTTCTTACTTACTTTTGGGCTTTCACAAGCGCAACAGCTAAATTGTACGGTAACGGTCAATTCACAAAAACTAACTAATGCGAATCAAGCCGTTTTTAAAACTTTGGAAGCGTCAGTAAGTGAATTTGTAAATAAAACAGATTGGACAGGACAAACTTTTAAACAAAATGAAAAGATTAATTGTTCGATGTATATTACTGTTTTATCGAACAGTTCCGATCAATTCACGGCAACAATACAAGTACAATCATCAAGACCTGTTTTCAATTCATCCTATGCTTCGCCTGTATTGAATTATAACGATAAGGACTTCAGTTTTAGATATACGGAGTTTGAAAATTTAATCTTTAGTCCTACTACTTTTGATTCAAATTTAGTGTCAGTATTGGCATTTTATAGCAATATAATATTGGGAATGGATGCAGATACTTTTGTATTACAATCGGGGAATCCTTATTTTGAAACAGCCCAAAACATTTCTAATGTGGCGCAACAAGGCGGTTATAAAGGATGGACGCAAAGCGATGGAAATCAAAATCGTTACTTTTTGATAAATGATTTATTATCTCCCACATTTATGGAAGTCAGACAAACTTTATTCGATTACCATTCCGGATTAGATTTGATGAGTCAAGATTTGAAAGCTTCAAAAGAAAAAATAAAGAAGTCATTACTTAATTTATCAAAATTAAATAATACAAAACCCAATGCTTTTTTAACACGCGTATTTTTTGACGCTAAATCAGACGAAATTGTTTCTATTTTTTCAGGTGGGCCAAGTATTTCAATTACTGATTTGGTTGAGAATATGAATAAAGTTTCTCCTTTGAATTCCAGTAAATGGGCATCAATTAAGTATTAATTGATTACTTTCAAATTACTAAAATATCCTTGTTTTTCATCCCAAAATTAATTTAAATGATTACCTCTCTTTCGATAAAAAACTATGCACTTATAGAAAAATTAACTATTGATTTTTCCAAAGGTTTTTCAATAATCACTGGAGAAACAGGCGCAGGGAAATCAATAATATTAGGAGCTTTAGGTCTAGTTTTAGGAAAAAGAGCCGACTTAACTTCGTTGAAGAATAAAGAAGAAAAGTGTATTATTGAAGCTCATTTTGAGATCTCCAAATATAATCTGCGTCAATTTTTTGAAGAAAATGATTTGGATTATGAAGATGATACCATTATTAGACGTGAAATTCTGCCGTCTGGGAAATCAAGAGCTTTTATCAATGATAGTCCCGTAAATCTTCAAGAACTACAGGAATTGAGTTTGTTTTTGATTGATATTCACTCGCAACAACAAACCCAAGAACTATCGGATGAGAATGTTCAATTCGAAATTATAGATGCAATTGCTACTAATCAAGTTACTATTCTAGAGTATCAATCGGTTTTGAAAAGTTATAAATTGGATAAGTCTAAATTAAATTCGCTTCTTAAAAAACAAAATGATGCTTCAAAAGAGCAAGAATACAATACTTTTTTATTGGATGAATTAGTAACTGCACAATTAAAATCAGGCGAACAAGAAGTTCTTGAAGCTGATTTTGAAAAATTGAATAATGTTGAGATTATAAAAGAATCCATTGATAAATCTTTGGCTGTTGCCAATGAAGAACAAATAGGAGTTTTACATAATTTGAATGAAATTAAGGTTTCATTGCAAAAAATTTCCTCTTTTTCTTCCGAATATTATTCCTTGTTGGAAAGAGTTACAAGCATAGCAATTGAATTTGATGATATTTCTGATGAATTAAACAGATGTTCAGAGAAACTGATTAATGATCCGGAACAATTGGATTTAATTAGTCAAAAGTTGCAAGTGATTTTTAATTTGCAAAAGAAACATCAAGTTTCTTCAGTCGATGAATTAGTAGAAATTCAGGCTAATCTAGAAAATTCAGTTTTAGAATTAGGAAATTTAGAGGAAGAAATTATAGTATTGACTACTTCAATTCAACAAAAAACGATAATATTAGATACTTTATCTGAGACAATTCATAAAAACAGATTGGATTCAATCCCTGTTTTATCTGGAAAGTTGATTACTATTTTAGAAACTTTAGGAATGCCAAATGTGCGTTTTAATATTGAACTTAATGCGACTTCAACTTATTTAGCAAACGGAAAAGACGAACTTCAGTTTTTATTTTCTGCTAATAAAGGAACTGACTTTGGATTACTGAAAAAAGTGGCTTCCGGGGGAGAAATGTCAAGAATAATGCTTGCAGTAAAGGCAATATTGGCACAATATTCAAAATTACCGACACTGATTTTCGATGAAATAGATACCGGTGTTTCAGGCGAAATTGCAATTAGAATGGGAGAAATCATGAAGGAAATGAGCCAGAAAATGCAAATTTTTGCCATTACCCATTTACCACAAATTGCTGCAAAAGGAAATGCACATTTCAAAGTATTCAAATCGACTATTGGTGAGGATACACAATCCGAATTAAAGTTACTGAGTAATGACGAAAGAGTTGTTGAAATTGCGCAAATGCTATCAGGAATTGTTGTTTCTGATTCGGCCTTAAATCATGCAAAAACCTTGCTGAATTAATATTTAGCTTTATATTTGTTTCCTTTTAACAAAAGGTATTTTCGTATTACCAAAAAATAATTTCAAGGATAATAAATTAAGAATAACAAGATATGATTATAGAACCAAGAATGAGAGGATTTATTTGTACGACATCTCACCCAAAAGGATGCGAACAAAATGTTAAAAATCAAATTGAATATATAAAATCCAAAGGTCCTATTGCTGGAGCCAAAAAAGTATTGGTAATTGGTGCTTCAACCGGTTTTGGTTTGGCTTCGAGAATTACAAGTGCTTTTGGTTCAAATGCGGGAACTATAGGTGTATTTTTTGAAAAACCACCAGCAGAAGGCAAAACAGCTTCTCCGGGTTGGTACAATTCTGCGGCTTTTGAAAATGAAGCGCATAAAGCGGGATTATTTGCAAAAAGTATTAATGGCGACGCTTTTTCAAATGAAATAAAAAAACAAACATTAGATTTAATAAAAGCTGATTTAGGCCAAGTTGATTTGGTTATCTACAGTTTGGCTTCTCCTGTTCGTATGCATCCGGTAACCGGTGTTTTACATCGTTCCGTTTTGAAACCTATCGGAAGTACGTTTACCAATAAAACGGTAGATTTTCATTCAGGTAAAGTTTCAGAAATTTCTATTGCTCCTTGTACTGACGAAGACATTGAAAATACAGTTGCGGTAATGGGTGGTGAAGATTGGTCAATGTGGATTGATGCTTTAAAAGCTGAAAATCTCCTTGCTCCAGAAGCTACTACGGTTGCGTATTCTTATATAGGACCATCACTTACTGAAGCCGTTTATAGAAAGGGGACCATAGGTCGTGCCAAAGATCACCTTGAAGCTACTGCTTTTTCTATTACAGATAGTTTAGCAGATATTAATGGTAAAGCTTATGTTTCTGTAAATAAAGCATTGGTTACTCAAGCAAGTTCAGCAATTCCAGTTATTCCATTATATATTTCTTTATTGTATAAAATCATGAAAGCAGAAGGAATTCATGAAGGATGTATTGAGCAGATTCAGCGTTTGTACAGTGAAAGATTATATACTGGTGCCGAAATTCCAACGGATGAAAAAGGTAGAATTCGTATCGATGATTTAGAAATGCGTCCTGATGTTCAAGAAAAGATTGCTAAATTGTGGGCAGAGGCTGTGACCGAAAATTTATCTGATATATCTGATTTAGAAGGATACAGAAAAGATTTTTACAATTTATTCGGTTTTGATGTTGAAGGTGTAGAGTACAAAGCTGATGCGGATGAAATGGTAAATGTTTCTAGTATTGCGTAATTCTTTTTACAAAGTTAAAATATAAAATTTTTCATAATACACCTTAATTTCATAATGGTTTTATTCATTTAGAAATTAAGGTGTATTTTTTTTAAATCTGATTTAAAGTTAATTTCATTTGTTATGTATAATTTATTAAAAGGGAAAAGAGGTATTATTTTTGGAGCATTAGATGAAAATTCCATTGCTTGGAAAACGGCCGAACGTGTTCATGAAGAAGGAGGGATTTTCGTGCTATCGAATGCGCCGGCTGCGATGAGAATGGGAACCATTGATCAATTGGCACAAGAAACTAATTCGCAAATCATTCCTGCAGATGCAACTTCGGTAACTGATTTAGAAAATTTAGTTGATCAGGCAATAGCAATTTTGGGAGGTAAAATTGATTTTGTTTTGCACTCTATCGGGATGTCTGTAAATGTTCGAAAAGGAAATCATTACACGAATCAGAATTATGATTACACGGAGAAAGGTTGGAACGTATCTGCCGTTTCTTTTCATAAAGTGATGCAAGTTTTGTATAAAAAAGATGCCATGAACGAATGGGGAAGTATCGTGGCTTTGTCTTATATGGCAGCGCAGCGTGTTTTCCCTGATTATAATGATATGGCTGACAATAAAGCTTATTTGGAATCTATTGCCCGCAGTTTTGGATATTTTTTTGGAAGAGATAAAAAAGTAAGAGTGAATACCATTTCACAATCACCGACGGCTACCAAAGCGGGTCAGGGTGTGAAAGGTTTTAATGGATTCATTGCTTTTGCTGAGAAAATGTCACCATTAGGAAATGCAACTGCTTTAGATTGTGCTAATTATACTGTTTCTATGTTTTCGGATTTAACAAGAAAAGTGACTTTACAAAATTTATTGCATGATGGTGGATTCTCCAATATGGGAGTGAGCCAGGAAGTGGTTGAAATGTTTGAATAAAAAGCAAATAAAACCAAAAATTTTACAACAACCATCAATTGCTATTTGATGGTTTTTTTATGGATAAAGATTATATTTGTTAAAATTTTCGAATCAATAGAATACTACCTAAATAGAACATTAAAAAGTATGTTATTTTCCTTAATCATTCCAGTTTACAACCGTCCAGATGAAGTCGATGAACTTTTAGAAAGTTTGTCGCAATCGAACTACAATGAGATTTTTGAAATTGTGATTGTTGAAGATGGATCTACATTGAGATGCCAGGATGTCGCTCAAAAATATGGGAACAAATTAGATATTTCTTACTATTACAAAGAGAATTCAGGGCCTGGAGATTCCAGAAATTACGGAATGAAAAAAGCAAGAGGAGATTATTTTATCATTTTTGATTCAGATTGCATCATTCCAAAACAGTATTTAGATGAAGTTGAAAAAGCTTTAAAACAAAATTATGTAGACTGTTTTGGTGGGCCTGACAAGGCTTTGGACAGTTTTTCCGATATTCAAAAAGCAATAAATTTTGCTATGACTTCATTTCTCACTACGGGTGGAATTCGCGGTGGATCAGAAAAAATTGATAAGTTTCAACCTCGAAGTTTCAATATGGGATTGTCTCGAAAAGCTTTTGAAGCCTCACAAGGTTTTGGAAATATTCATCCTGGGGAAGACCCGGATTTATCGATACGTTTATGGAACTTAGGTTTTGAAACCAAACTTTTTCCAAACGCATTTGTATATCATAAAAGAAGAATTGATTGGGATAAGTTTTCTGTTCAGGTCAATAAATTTGGTAAAGCAAGACCAATTCTTAATAGCTGGTATCCCAAGTACAATAAAATTACTTTTTTCTTCCCAACTGTTTTTTTAATAGGATTTGTTGTAGCGCTTCTTGCCCTAGTTTTTAATAATGATTTGCTGCTTAAAATGTATTTTATGTATTTTTTGGTATTATTTTTGATGTCAACATATCAGAACAAGAGCTTGAAAATAGGGTACTTATCATTAATTGCAGTTTGGAAACAATTCTTTGGTTACGGACTCGGTTTTATGGAATCATTTATAAAAATCATCATTCTGAAACAAAAGCCTCAGAAGGCCTTTCCAGAATTGTTTTTCAAAGTATAACATGACAAAAATTATAGGATTAACGGGTGGTATTGGCACTGGAAAAACTACAATTGCTAATGAATTTCGATCATTAGGAGTTCCGGTTTATATTGCTGATGATGAAGCTAGAAAACTCATGCAGTCCAGTGATGTTATTGACGCAATCAAAATAGTTTTTGGTCATGCCGTTTTTGATGATAATCAACTAAATAGAGAAAAGCTTGCCCAAATTGTGTTTAACGACCCCGAAAAACTGGAGCAACTTAATGCAATTGTTCATCCGGCCGTAAAAAAACATTTCTCGGAATGGATTTTAAATCAGAAAGAGTCTCCGTTTATTATTTATGAAGCAGCAATTTTGTTTGAAAGTGGGGGTTACAAAAATTGTGATTTAATCATTACTGTTACCGCACCTTTAGAAATAAGGATTCAAAGGGTAATGGAAAGAGATAAAACGACCCGTGAGCAAGTTTTAAAAAGAATTAATATGCAATGGAATGACGAAAAACGCATCCTAAAAAGCGATTTTGTCATTAAAAACACAAATATTGAAGAAACTAAATCAGAAATTGTTAAAATTCTTAAAATTTTAAGGATTAGACAAAATGAGCATTAGATGTTAATGTTTGGTTAATGTATTATTTAATATATTGTTAAAATACTAATTTTGTTTCGATGAATAAACTTTTTTTTAGATTACTAGTATTATTGATGAGCTTATCCTTGATTGGGATAATTTTGGTTCAGGTATATTGGTTTAATACATCATTTAAAAATAATGATGATCAATTCAAATTTCATGTTAAACAAGTTATAGGTAACGTAGCCGATAAATTGCAGCAAAAAGAGGCTTATAGTTTTTATGATAAATACAATCACTATAAAGACAGTACAGGTAAAATTCCTCAAAAGAATGATTTATTGGAATTTTATTATGTTCAGAAAAATCCTAAAACGAATAAAACTATAGTTTATTCAAATAGCATTATATCAGAAGATTATAAAATATCGTCGACGTTCTTTGATAAAAAATTTGATAGTGATAGATTTAAGAATTTTAATTCTAAACGAGTTACGGAAGTTTACAACAATAACAATATTGACAATTCGTCTGTTCAACAAAACTTAATTCCAGATGTGAAGATTGAAAAATCTGGAAATTTAGATGTTCTAGATAATGCTCAATTTGAGATTTTTTTCAAAGATATTGCTTCAGCAATGCCTATTCAAGAAAGAGTTTCAAAAGAAATATTGCAGAAGCTAATAAAGAAAGAATTAGAGGAATATGGTGTAAATACAAGATTTGAGTTTGGTATTTATAATAATAATTTGGCAACAAAGGTAAAATCAAAAGATTTTAAATATGATAAAAATGCCACTTATTCAATTCCTATTTTTAGTGATAATGAAGGAAATAGTAAATATCAATTATTGGTTACATTTCCTCATAAAAAGAAATATTTATTGTCAGAACTCGTTAGTATAACAGTACTGTCGATCATATTTACGCTAATTATTCTGATAGCATATTCGAGTGCATTAAATCAATTAATTCGTCAACGTCATATATCGGAGATTAAAACAGATTTTATCAACAATATGACTCATGAATTTAAAACGCCTATTGCGACTATTAATTTAGCTTTGGATGCGATAAAAAACCCGAAAATAATTGATGATAAGGAGAAGGTTCTTCGATACCTTCAAATGATTAGGGATGAAAATAAAAGAATGCACGCTCAAGTTGAAAATGTTTTGCGTATTTCTAAATTAGAAAAAAAAGAGTTAGATATAGCTAAAGAATCTTGTAATGCTGAAGAAATTATTAATGAAGCTATTGAGCATGTAAATTTAATATTGGAAGACAGACAGGGTACAATTACAACACATTATGATGCCACAAGAAAGACTGTTTTGCTAAATGACGTTCATTTTACCAATGTGATTGTGAATATTTTGGAAAATGCAATTAAATACTCACCAGATATTCCTAAAATTGATGTTGTTACAGAAAATGTAAAAGATATGGTCATCATTAAGATTAAGGATAATGGACTAGGAATGGGTAAGACAGCGCAGAAAAGGATTTTTGAAAAGTTTTATAGAGAGCATACAGGAGACATACATAATGTTAAAGGGCACGGTTTAGGTTTAGCCTACGTAAAAAGAATTGTTGAAGACCATAATGGTCAAGTATATGTAGAAAGTGAAAAGGGGAAAGGAAGTACCTTTATAATAAAATTACCATTAATAAATTAAAATATGGAAAATGTAAATAAAAAAATACTTTTAGTTGAAGACGACCTTAATTTTGGTGCCGTACTAAAAGATTATTTGATGCTAAATGATTTTGACGTTACTTTAGCTAAAAATGGAATGGAAGGTTTTGAAAAATTCAAAAAAGATACCTTTGATTTATGTATTTTGGATGTTATGATGCCATATAAAGATGGCTATACGCTAGCAAAAGAAATCAGAGAAAAAAATAATGAAGTGCCAATTATTTTCTTAACAGCAAAATCTATGAAAGAGGATGTGTTGAAAGGGTACAAAGCTGGTGCGGATGATTACTTAAATAAACCTTTTGATTCTGAAGTGCTTTTAATGAAAATTAAAGCTATTATTCAAAGAAAATCTTCAGATAATAAGGCGGAACAAGCACAATTTGAATTTAATATTGGTAAATTTCATTTTAATTCAAAACTCCGTTTTTTAACTTTTGATAATGAAGAACCAATAAAATTATCTCCTAAAGAGAATGAATTATTGAAAATGTTGATTCTTCATGAAAATGATTTAATGCCTAGAGAGTTAGCATTAACTAAAATATGGAGAGATGATAACTACTTTACTTCAAGAAGTATGGATGTTTACATCGCTAAATTAAGAAAATACCTTAAGCTAGATGAAGATGTAGAAATTCTTAATATTCACGGTGAAGGATTTAGATTAGTTGTAAAAAACAAAGTAGCATAATATTAAAGAGGCTTCGAGAAATCGGAGCCTTTTTTTTGGAGCTATTTCCAGCTAACCGTTTTAATCTTTTATGCTGAACACCAGCATAAAAGGATTTCCACTTTTATCTGGGCTAGGACTTTATGGAAAAAATAAATTTTAGTTTATTTCCAATTCAATTGCAAAGCGAAACTGGTTTTATCTTCTTTCGTGATACTAAATGTAGTCGCGTTTTCATTTAAACTTTTATGAATGATCACGCTGTCTTTGAAAGATAACTCCTTAAGAAAATTCATTTCAAAACTTGCAATTTGTTGGTTTAGAATTAGTTTTTCGTCTATATGATCTAGACACCATTCCAAATATTTTACATTATTTACGTGATTTACAATATCCAAATCGGATAAGAAAACTGTTTTTTCAAAGACCATTTCTTTTTGATGATTCAAATTAATTTTTGAAAAGCCATGCTTTGTAGCTCTTGTATCAGGATACAATTGAAAATGGTCGAATGGTAAGGCCAAACCTTCTGGTCGGCGAATTTCAGTATTAAAAACAACCCAAAAAGTCTCCGAACCGACTATTTTTTTTCCATTGACGTACATTTCAAGCGCACGTACCGAACGGGAATTTTCTAAAGAATTAATCCAAGTTTTTACTGTCACTACATCTCCCCATTTAGGTAAAGCATCGATTTCAACTCGCATTCTGCTCAAAACCCAAGCTTGGTTGAATTCCTGCATGTCAGAAAAACTAATTCCGCCAATTTCCGAATGTGCTGCGGCTGTTAACTGCAGGATATTGCACAAATCAGTATATTTTAAGTAGCCGCTTGGTGCACATTGAGTAAAATTGATTACCCAATCTTTGCTAAGAATGGAAGTGAAATGTGGAGCTATTGGCATTGATAAATAGGATTTAAGATTTTTGATTAACGATTTAAGATTTTTGATTTGCCATAGCTATTGAAATTGATTTTTGCTATTGTTATTGCAATTGAATTGGCTATTTCTTTGAATTTATATAACTGACAATTTCTTCATACGGAGTTTCAAAATTAAACCATTTGGTATTTTCATTTCTTTTAAACCAAGTCAATTGGCGCTTAGAAAACCGTCTCGTGTTTTTCTTTATTTCTTCGATGGCAAATTCTAATGTGATTTCACGATCAAAATAACTAAATAATTCTCTATAGCCCACGGTTTGCAATGCATTCAATTCCTTGTTTGGAAATAAAGCTTTGGCTTCAGCCAATAAACCTTCGTTCATCATACTATCAACACGTAGATTGATTCGATTGTATATTACGTTTCTTTCTGCTTCAAGTCCAATTAAAATAGGAGTGAAGTTGCGACTGTTTTGTTTTTGATTTAAAAAAGATGAATATGGTTTTCCAGAACCCAAGCATACTTCTACAAAACGCATCATTCGTTGTGGATTTTGTAAAGTTTGTGGATTTTCTTTTGTTAATCTTGCGTAATAATCTGGATCTAATACTTCTAGTTTTTGTTGCAAATACCCAATTCCCAATTTTTCATAATTTGAATTTACATCTAAGCGAACTGAAGGATCAATTTCAGGAAATTCATCAAAACCTTTCAGAATCGAATCCACATACAAGCCGGATCCGCCAACTAAAATAGCATAATCGTTTGTCAAAAATAATTCATCGAGTTTAGACATGGCTTCTTTCTCAAAATCACCTACTGTATAATTATCGAAAATTGAAATATTTTGAATGAAATGATGTTTTGCTGCCGCTAGCTCTGAATTGCTTGGAACTGCTGTTCCTATGCTCATTTCTTTGAAAAATTGTCGGCTGTCGCAGGAAATAATTTCGCAATTGAAATAGTTTGCGAGCATAATACTTAAGGAAGTTTTTCCAATAGCTGTGGGTCCGATAATGGTTATTAAGTATTTCATGTTTTTTAGCCCTGATGGAAACGGAAACCCCGGAGTTATGAAAGTTCGTTTTTCTTGGTGTAAAAGAGCGACCAAAGGAAGCTCCTTTTATGCCTTAGAAAAACTACTTGAATAGCGAGGAGTTGCAGTGTATAGCAGGAGTAGCTACAAATTAAAGTTAGTCAATTAAAAATTTATCACTTTTAGCGTTTTGCTTCTTCGAACATGGCCCTGAATAATATTCTTGGTATCACGATTATTTTGCATAGGAATGATAATATTTCTTAGGATTTCAATATTGTGTATTTGATAGTTCAAATCATAAAACGCATAGCCTTTGTAAATTCCGTTTTCTATCAAAACAGCGGATCGTTCACTGATATTTCTTCCTTTGTCGATAAGAATCATGTTTTGATTTTCGAAGGAGTTTTTTTCTATAAATTCAAGGACTCTAGCGTTGTATATTTCAGGAGAAACTTCACCAATGCAAGCGCCATCACATTCTTTTATGCTGTATTGAAAGCAGTTTGTTTTTGAGGTATATAATCCCGTAAATTTTTGACATAAATTATAATGGGAAGTGATTCTAAACAAGGCATTTTTCCCTTCCTGCAAAGAGGTAAATGAGGTGATTTCTTTTTTTCGACCGTCTGCTTTTTGAAGTTTTAGGTTCAAATAGCCTTTTTCATCTTTTTCAGCATACAATGCAAATTGAAATATGCTTTTTCGTTGGGCTCTGTTTAGAATAGGTTTATTGATTTTTATTTCTTCACTTTCTTTTAATAAAGCAATCAATTCGCTTCCGGTTTCATCGTACGTTACGGTAAAAACGTCGGTTTGAATCTTTTTGCATTTAGTTGAAGTCCCTGTAAAATGCTGATTTATTCGTTTTTTTATGTTTCGGCTTTTGCCAATATAAATCAGGTTACCTTTTTCATTGTGAATGTAATAGATACCAGTTGTAGAAGGTAAACTACTAACAATGTCTAGCAGTTTTGGAGCAATTCCTTTCTCAACTTCGAGTTTGATAAAATCTTTTACAATTTCTTTTTCTAGATCTTTCTCTAAAAGAATTTTGAATAATTTGACTGTAGCCAATGCATCTCCACTGGCTCTGTGTCTATCTGCCATTGGGATTCCAAGGGCACGCACTAGTTTTCCTAAACTATGCGAAGGTTGCTCTGGTAATAGTTTTTTTGATAATTCTACAGTGCAAAGTGTTTTTGCTTCAAAATCATAGCCTAATCGTCTAAACTCAGTGCGTAAAATTCTATAATCGAAAGAGGCATTGTGCGCTACTATGACACAATCATTTGTCATTTCGACAATACGTTTGGCTACTTCAAAAAATTTGGGAGCACCGCGCAACATTTCATTATTGATTCCAGTTAATTTCACCACAAATGGCTGAATCGGGATTTCCGGATTGACTAAACTGATGAATTGGTCCACAACCTCATGTCCATCAAATTTATAGATGGCGATTTCAGTTATTCCCTCTTCGTTGAATTGTCCTCCTGTGGTTTCTATGTCAAGTATTGCGTACAAATTTTTTGTTTAATGTTTAATGTTACAAGTTATGAAACATGTGAAGTCAAAAATCGTTAATCAAAAATCGAAAATCAATTTCTTCCTCCAAAGATACTACTTCCTATTCGAATCATTGTGCTTCCGCAGTCAATTGCGAGTTGATAATCGCCTGACATTCCCATTGACAACGTAGAGATGCATTGCAGTGCATCTCTACTGCGAATGGTATCAAAAATCGATTTCAAATGAGTAAATTCTTTTTTAATTTGCTCTTTGTTATCCGTAAATGTTGCCATTCCCATCAATCCCACCACTCTAATATTTTTCATTTCTTGAAATTCATTAGAAGATAATAGAGAAGACAATTCCTCTTCATCAAGACCAAATTTAGTTTCCTCTTCAGCGATATGAATTTGCAATAAGCAATCAATAATTCTGTTATTTTTTTGTGCTTGTTTATTGATTTCCTGTAGTAATTTCAGACTATCTACTCCATGAATTAAGCTCACAAATTGTGCCATAAATTTGACTTTATTCGTCTGAACATGACCAATCATGTGCCATTGAATGTCTTTTGGCATTTGTTCCCATTTTTCCGCCATTTCCTGGATTTTGTTTTCTCCAAAAATGCGTTGTCCTGCTTCATATGCTTCCATTAAGTCAGGAACGGGTTTAGTTTTAGAGACAGCAACTAAGGTTATATGCTCTGGTAAAGTAGATTTTATGGAGAGTAAGTTTTGAGCTATCGACATTTTTTAAATCTTTTAATTTTATTTTTAATTCTAATCTAAAATTCATAAATCACTAAACCACTTCTGAACTTTGGTTCGATATAGGTGCTTTTTGGGGGCATGATCAAATTGTTATCGGCTAAATCTTTAATTTCCGTAATGTTTGAAGGATAAAGAATAAAGCCAACTTCAAATTCCCCTTGATCAATTTTATCTTTTACTTCTAAAACGGATTGCTTCCCAGAAATGTACTCGATACGTTCATCATTGCGTAAATCTTCGATTGCAAGTAGAGGTAAAAGTACTTTTTTATACAAAATTTGAGTGTCTAAACTCTCTAATGCGCTATTAAAAACAGTGTTTTCCTTTCGTAAAATTAAGCTATAAAAGTTATTGTCAAGGTACATTCCGAACTGATGTTTTTCAGAAGGTTGAACAGGTTGTTTGTGTTTATTTTCAACAATAAAATTCACATTCAATGCCGTGATAAAATCCTCTTTCGAGAAACCGTTTAAATCTTTTACTAATCGATTAAATTCGTAAATTTTAACATTATTTTCCGAAATTAAGTAGCTTAATATATAATCCTTTGTAGTGTTTTCCGGATTTTTATTTTCTTCGGATAGTAATTTTAAAGCTTCTGTACGATGATGTCCGTCAGCGATATAAAGACTTTCTGTTTTTTCGAATATTTTTTGTATCCAATTAATTTCTAAAGTATCTTCAATTTTCCACAGATAATGAACCTCTTTTTTGGTTGTAGAAAATTCAAAATCGGCTAGTTTTTGAGTACAGTTAAAAATCCAATTTTCTATTGTTTTATTGTCAGGATAAGTCATTAAAACTGGCTCCGTATTGAACTCGGCATATTTCATATAATCTTTCAGTAATTGTACTCGAAAGGCTAAAATATCTTCGTGTTTTTTTATAACATTATTACGATAATCTTCCACACTTGTTCCTACAATAATTCCGGTGAAAGAATGTGTTTTGGTCACGATTTTATGAATATAAATCGCCGGTTTTTTATCTTTAACTAATATAATTTCATTTTTGAATTCCTGGTATTTTTGATGTACCTGTCGGTATCTTTTTTCAAAAGAAACAGTTTCCTGATTGGTATAGGCTGGTTTTAGAATATGCAAAAACGATAACGGATTAAAATCCAATTGTGCTGCTAACTCGGCATTCACATATTCTTCATAGGAACGACAAGTGACTAGGCAAACTTTATCACGAGTGGGTCTGACCGCTTGGAAAGGAACTATTTTTGCCATTTTTTATAGTATTCAGTAGCAGTTAGCAGTCGCAGTATTCAGTGGGAAAGCTGTAAACTGCGATTGCGTACTGTGATTTTTATGTAAATTGTTTAGAAATCTTTTCTGCTTTTTTACTTTCCGAATAATCATAGAAACCTTCACCAGATTTTACACCCATTTTTCCTGCGCGAACCATATTTACCAGTAACGGGCAAGGCGCATATTTCGGGTTTTTGAAACCATCATACATTACATTTAAGATGGCTAAACATACGTCAAGACCAATAAAATCAGCTAATTGTAAAGGTCCCATTGGGTGTCCCATCCCTAATTTCATTACCGTGTCAATTTCATAAACACCAGCGACTTTGTTGTATAAAGTTTCAATGGCTTCGTTGATCATTGGCATCAAAATTCTATTGGCGACAAATCCAGGATAATCATTTACTTCCACTGGAGTTTTTCCTAATTTTTCGGATAAATCCATGATAATTTTCGTCACCTCGTCCGAAGTAGTGTAGCCTCGAATGATTTCAACGAGTTTCATGATGGGCACTGGATTCATAAAGTGCATTCCAATAACGCGCTCTGGATGTGCTACGACAGCTCCAATTTGAGTGATAGAAATAGAAGAAGTATTGGTTGCCAAAATAGTATTATGAGAACAAGCCTCATTCAATTGCTTGAAGATATTTAATTTCAATTCAACATTTTCGGTAGCCGCTTCAACCACTAAATCTGCTCCCACAACGCCATCTTTTATGTCAGTATACGTTATAATATTGGTAATCGTTTTTGCTTTATCTTCTTCAGTTATCGTTCCTTTTGAAACCATTCTGTCTAAATTAGCGGCAATAGTTGCCATTCCTTTGTCAAGTGATTTTTCGGAAAGATCAATTAGTTTTACGGTAAAACCACTTTGAGCAAATGTGTGAGCAATTCCATTACCCATTGTTCCCGCTCCGATTACTGCTATTGTTTTCATTCTGTTTTTTTATTTAAAGTTTAAAGTCCCAAGTTTCAAGTCGGATAACCCTAAACTTGAAGCTTGAAACCTGAATTTTTTTTAACTATTTTTTAAAGCAATCAATAATTTGATAGGCCACGCGAAGCGCTTCCGTTGCTTGTTCTAGGGTTACAACAGGAGTAGTGTTATTATTGATGGCATCTGCAAATGAATCTAGTTCGTCAAGAATTGCATTGTTTTGTTCTACATCAGGATTTGAAAAGTAGATTTGTTTTTTAACTCCTTCAGCGTTTTGCAAAATGATATCAAAATCACCAGGAACTTCTGGAGCGTCTTTCATTTTTACTACTTCACATTTCTTTTCTAAGAAATCGACTGAGATATAAGCATCTTTCTGGAAAAAACGTGATTTACGCATGTTTTTCATCGAAATTCTACTGGCAGTTAAATTAGCCACACATCCATTTTCGAATTCGATTCGGGCGTTAGCAATATCGGGAGTGTCGCTGATAACAGAAACTCCGCTTGCGCTAATGTTTTTTACTTTAGATTTTACCACACTTAAAATTGCATCAATGTCATGAATCATTAAATCCAAAACTACAGGCACATCCGTACCGCGAGGATTGAATTCAGCCAATCGATGTGTTTCAATAAACATTGGGTTTTCGATCATGTTTTTGGTTGCGATAAATGCAGGATTAAATCGTTCTACATGACCAACTTGACCTTTAACATTGTATTCTTTTGCCAAAGCGATTATTTCTTCGGCTTCTTCAACTGTATTTGAAATAGGTTTTTCTATAAAAACGTGTTTGCCTGACTTGATAGCAACTTTAGCACATTTATAATGAGAAAGAGTAGGAGTGACAATATCAATTACATCAACAGCATGAATAAGTGTAGCTATCGTGCTAAAATGTTTGTAACCAAATTCTTTAGAAACCTTTTCGGCATTTTCTTGGTTTGGGTCGTAAAAACCAACTAATTCATATTTTTCAGATTGTTGTAATAAACGCAAATGTATTTTACCCAGATGACCCGCACCTAACACTCCAATTTTCAGCATAATGATTTAATTTGTACAAAAATAGCAATAAATTGATTACTTTTTTAAGGATATCAAACAATTATTTAACCAATTTAATATTTAAAATTCACTATTTAATATTAGAAATTGTTTTCTATTTTTACCAAAATTAAATATCAAATTTTGAAAGATACAGCCAAACATCAAGGACTTCGGAATCAATTAGTAAGCACTTTGGAACAAAAAGGGATTACTGATAAAAATGTTTTGGATGCAATAAAAAAGATTCCAAGGCACTTATTTTTAAATTCCAGTTTTGAAGATTATGCTTATCAGGACAAGGCATTTCCTATTGGTGCTGGTCAAACTATTTCTCAACCCTATACCGTAGCTTTTCAATCCCAGTTATTGGAAATAAAAAAAGAGCATAAAGTTTTAGAAATAGGAACTGGTTCGGGATATCAAACGGCTGTATTATGTATGATGGGAGCGAAAGTTTTTAGTGTGGAAAGACAAAATGAATTGTTTAAAACAACCTCTTTGTTATTTCCAAAACTAAATATTCGTCCTAAACATCTTTCTTTTGGAGATGGGTATAAAGGATTACCCGGATATGCTCCGTTTGACAGCATCATTGTAACTGCTGGCGCTCCGTTTATTCCTCAACCATTGATGTCACAATTAAAAATAGGAGGTAGGCTAGTTATTCCGCTAGGAGAAGAGGTACAAATTATGACTTTGTTGATTCGTAAAAACGAAACCCAATTCGAAAAACATGAGTTTGGAGAATTCCGATTTGTACCATTATTAGAAGATAAAAATTAAAAAGAAACCCGTCTCGCTTAAATAACGAGACGGGTTTTTTATTGACCAATAATACTTAAATACCGCTCTAAGCTTTCTTTTTCTTTTTCAGCGATAAACAGTAAAAAATCTTCTTTGTTATTTTTAGTTTGAGCTGTTTCCAGTGCTTCATAATATTTCATTCTAGTTTCATAATCCCCTTTTATATTAGCAATGATGTAGCCATGCTGCAATAAAACTAAGTTCATGACTAAACGAGATGTTCTACCGTTTCCATCAATAAATGGATGAATGGTTACTAATCGTTCGTGTATTTCGGCAGCCAAAACGATAGGATGAAGAATTGATTTATTGCTTTCATACCAAATGAAAAAATCTTCCATTTCCTTAGCGACCATATACGGTTGCGGTGGCATGTGAGTGCTTCCTTTTATCATCACTTGTACTTTTCTGTATCTTCCAGCTTCCTCGGGATGAATTCCTCTCAAAATTAAATTATGAATAGATAATACTTCTCGTTCATTTATGGAGCTATTTTTTTGCACTAATTCTTTAATGTATGCAATCGCCTCCTGATGATTAATCACTTCAAGATGTTCCCTCATACTTTTCCCTGAAATAGTTAAACCTTCATTGATAACCAAATCAGTTTCCCGAAGCGTCATAGTATTTCCTTCGATACGGTTACTTTCAAAAGTGTATTCTAATTCTAATGCTTGGGCGATTCGATAGCTGTCAAATTGACGAAAACTATCCAGTTTTGTCTTCAAAGTGTCGATTTCGTCTAAGATTTTTTGTAGCGTATTAGATATTTTTTTCTTTAAAGATTTACTTTGATATCTTATTTCTTCCTCAGCAACTAGTAATGCTTTTAATGCAAATTCATCTTGACCTATTTCATAAAGAATTTTTTCTTTTAGCCAAGCTACCATTATTGTTTCTAAATCTATTTCCAGTAACGATGCTAGTTTTATAACTTGCTCTCTAGTGGGTTTTCTAGTGCCACTTTCAAATTTACTAATCAAGGCTTGATCAATTCCTAAAAGTTGAGCCACTTCTCTGGTTTTGAGTCCTTTTTGTTCTCTTTCGTTTTTGAGTAGTATTTTCATTTTTGAAAATGTTTTAAATTGTCTTGACAAAATTAGTCATTTTTTTTGAATTTAAAAAACCGCACTGTTTTGAACTTCAATTTTTATTTAAAATGATTTTTTTATTCTGTCAAGATCTCTTTTAGTGTCTTGTTCCTTTAGAGATTCGCGTTTGTCGTAGGTTTTCTTCCCTTTGCAAAGACCAATTTGTAGTTTAGCCATTCCTTTTTCATTGGTGAACAATTTTAAAGGGATAACGGTAAGTCCTTTTGCTTGAACACTTTTAGCAAGGCCTTTTAATTCTTTTTTATTCAAAAGTAACTTACGTTCGCTTCTTGCTTTGTGGTTGAATTGATTGCCAAAAGTATATTCTTCAATGTAAGTATTGATTGCAAAAAGTTCGTTATTGCTAAATTCACAAAAACTCTCCGTAATATTCGCTTTTCCTAAACGGATTGATTTAATCTCAGTTCCAGCCAAAACAATCCCAGCAGTGAATGTTTCAATTATTTCATAATCGAATTTAGCTCTTTTGTTGTATATATTTATTGTTTTTAGCATAGGATTGCAAAGGTATGATAAAAAAGAAAAGATTTCTACTAAAGGACAATAATTAGACTCAAAAACCACTTGAAAACTATTATTTACATCCTTTAAAAGTGAAATTATAATGCTAATAGTTTACGGTAATTTTAATAATTGATGATTTATAGAATCGCCATTTATAGTCACGATGTAAAGATTGCCAAAAGTAGTGTCATTGATATCAAAGTATATTTTTTGACCGATAATTTGATTAACAAAATTTGGAATAGTATTGCTATGGCCAACAACCAATACCTTTTTTCCTAAAGTTTCTTTTTTGAATGATTCTAAGTCTATAGTTTTAGGATTATATTTTATAATACTAATCTTTTTATTTGTCGCTGTTGGGGTAGCGGTTTGAAGAGTTCTATTAAAATCAGTAGAGTAGATGGCATCTAGATTAATTTCTGAAAATATTTCATTCCAAAGTTTGGCTCTTTGAAGACCAGTTTGAGATAAATCAGGATTTTTAGAATTATCAACTTTCTCCGCATGGCGAATAAAGTAATAAGTGGTTGTAGTGTTTTGTCCAAAACTAACTTGCAAAACAAAAAAAGCAACAATCAATAAATATTTTTTCATTTGACCTAATTTAAAATTTTGTTGTTTAACGATTTTATATATTTGCAAAATGGAAAATTCAAAATCAAAAGATCCTCTTCACGGAATCACTTTACTAAGAATCTTGGAACAATTAGTGGAACATTATGGATTTGATACTTTGGGAGAATTAATTAAAATTAAATGTTTTACGGATAATCCTAGCATAAAATCTTCGTTAACTTTCCTACGAAAAACAGAGTGGGCCAGAAAGCAAGTCGAAGAATTATATATTCAATCCTTGCCTAAATTCATAAAATAGTTTCAATTTAATTGATTCGATAAGAAACCATAACGCCACCGCGGTAGGGTAACCATTCTCCGCTTTTGTTCCAATGCTTAGCGGTTTCGTAACGTTCATCAGTTCCCAGATAATATCCATGGTAGAACCCTTGCTGATTTCCTCCTCCCAAAAAGCAGTCTAATACAAACTTATCATTTATTTTAGCTTGATATCCAATTGTTGCACCTATGACATAACCAAATCCTTTTTCATATCTATCAGTATTTAAATAATTCCATTTTTGGAAATTAAAGGCAGTTGCACCTATGTGTGCTCCAACATAGAAACCATTATACTTCTCTTTAAAATGATAGCGATATTCCGGAATAAAAGTATAAAACTGTAACGGTTTACCGTCTACTGACTTCCACGGGGAGGCTAAAATGTCTAATTGAAAAGTCGATTTTTTGCCAATACTGGTTTCAATACCCACGTTTGGCACGCCTAATAAAGTCGTTAATGCATTTACTTTTACGTAAGTTTGACTTTGGGAATGGATTGAAAAGAAAAGAATTGCAATTAATAATAATTTTTTCATAATGAAGGTTTCCTAATGCTTTTCCTATAAAGCATAATACTTTTCGGCGGCAAATATAAAGATTATTCTTTCAAATAGACAATAATATGGGTTTTTGTAAAAAATAATATCGAGTGATTTATTTATGATTTAAAATAGTTATTTATTCAAAATAGAGTAAATAACAGCATCTAAAAAACGTCCTTCATAAAATTCATTTTCTTTGAAATGCGCTTCTTTTACAAAACCACATTTTTGCAAAACTTTTTCAGATCCAAAATTTTCAGGATCAATTATAGCTTCAATCGAATGCAGTTTCATCTCATTAAAACCATAAGTAACAACTTCTTTTACAGCTTCAGAAACAATCCCTTTTCCATTATATTCCGGAAGTATCATATAGCCAATCTCAGCACGAAAATGCTCGGGTTTTATTCTATAATGACCAATAATGCCTATTAGTTTTGGGTTATCTTTCAACGTAATCGCCCAATTTATCCCTTCGTTGGATTCAATTTTAGCATCAATCAATGCAATATGCTCCAGGGCATCATCATTTGTTTTCACTAATGGTCTAGGAATATATTTCATGGTTTCTGGATTAGAACGCAAAGCGAAAATTTCGTTTACATCATCCTTATTAACGCGTCTCAACAGTAATCTTTCGGTTTCTAAATTTGGAAATGGAGTAAAATTAATAGTCAGCATATCTTTTATTTTATTAATTTAGAGGATTTCAATACTAAATTTTGATCTAAAAGTTTCATTGGCACCCAAAATTTGGATTCCTTCTTTCTCAAAAAGATTTCCGGAACTTTCATTAGTATCTGAATAGCCAAACCAAGGTTCGATGCAAAGAAATGGGGCATTCATTTTTGTCCAAATTCCTAAGCTAGGGAAATCTTTGAAATGAACTCGGAACTTTGGTTTTGCATTTTCTAAAATGGTCACCGAATTAGATTCCAATGTTTTAAAAATTAAAGCATCATTTTCAAATAACGGATAGTTCAAAGTCACTTGTTTATTTAGTAACTCCAGCGTTTTTGTTTTATTTGAAATTAAATCATTCTCTAAAAGGTAATATTTTAAAGATTCTTCTTTTTCGAATTCAATAGCGTAATTTTCAAAATTACCTGATAAAGCAAAAGCAGGATGCGCTCCAATAGAAAACGGCATTTTTAATTTTCCTTTGTTAATGACTTTATATTCAATGGATAAACTCGTGTTGTCTAGAGTATAGGTTATTTGTAATTCAAAATTAAAAGGATAGACTTTTAATGTTTCTTTAGATGATTTTATCGAAAAAGTGGCGCTATTCTCGTTTTTATCTATTATTTGAAACTCCATATCTCGAGCAAATCCATGTCGGGATAAATGATATTCTGTATTATTATATTGATAGGAATTATTTTTTAATGTGCCAACAATTGGAAACAAAATAGGAGAGTGCTTGCCCCAAAAATCAGGATTTCCTTCCCATAAGTATTCTTCGTTATTAGTATCTTTTAAAGAACATAATTCAGCACCGAAGCTCTTTATTGTAGCGGTTAAAAAAGTATTTGTAATTACTGTTTTCAAAGCAGTTTTTGTTTTAATTTAGATTGTAAATATATTTCAAATTTTTCTAAAAGCATAAAGTGGTCAAAATATAAAGTGGTCAAAAGATATTATTATATAGTAAAACTTTTCAACAAATTATTTTTTTGTTACACTCTGCATTATTTTTCATTAATTTGTTACAATATTTAGTCAATATTTTTTTTTAATGTAACAAAAGTACACACTTTCATACTAATTGTTAATCAAACAGATAAAAAGTAAAAAATCAATCAAATTATGAAAAACAACTTCATTAAAGCGTCATTTTATTTAGCTTTATTTTGTGGAGTTTCTTCGCTTCATGCGCAGGACTCAAAAACAAGCGTCTCAAAGTACGATTATCATGATGCATTTGCACCAGGATTTTATACTAAAAATGGAACGGAAACTCGTTCTGCAAGTGGTCAACCTGGAGCAAAGTATTGGCAAAACAGGGCTGATTATCAATTAACTGCAAATTTAAATGATAAAAACAGTGAGATTACTGGTACCGAAACCTTAACGTATACTAATAACAGTCCAGATAAATTAGCTTTTCTTTGGATGAACGTTGACCAAAATCTATTTAAAAAAGATTCGCGTGGAAATGCAGTTATTCCGGTTAACGGAAGTCGTAACGGAGCGGATGGTGAAATTTTTGATGGAGGTCACAAAATTAAATCAATCAAAGTTATTGCAACGATAGGAGGAAAAGCTGTTGAAAAAGAAGCGAAATTTACAGTTGTGGATACTCGAATGCAAATTATTTTGCCACAAGAATTAAATGGTAATGGGTCTTCAATTAAAGTAAAAATAGACTTCTCATATATTTCACCAAAATACGGTTCAGACAGAACTGGAGTTTTAGATACCAAAAATGGTAAGATTTTCACCATTGCTCAATGGTATCCTAGAATGTGTGTTTATGATGATGTAAAAGGATGGAATACTTTGCCTTACATCGGTGCAGGAGAGTTTTATTTAGAATACGGAGATTTTGATATTGCAATTACGGCACCGTCTAATCATATTGTAGTTTGTTCTGGTGACTTACAAAACCCATCAGAAGTGTATACAGCCGAACAACAAAAACGTTGGGCGCAAGCCGCTGCAAGTGACAAAACTGTAATGATTCGCACGGCAGCCGAAGTAACTAGCGCTAGCTCTCGTCCAGCAGGAAAATCGACTTTGACGTGGAAATTTAAAATTAAAAATTCTCGAGATGTTGCTTTTGCATCATCAGCTGCTTTTATTATTGATGCTGCCAAAATTAATTTGCCAAGCGGAAAAAAATCTATGGCAATTTCGGCTTATCCAGTTGAAAGTGAAGGTCAAGGTGCATGGGGCCGTTCAACCGAATATACCAAGACTTCCATTGAAAATTATTCAAAAAGATGGTTTGAATTTCCTTATCCTGCTGCCACAAATGTTGCCGGTAATGAAGGAGGAATGGAATATCCTGGAATTGTTTTTTGCGGATGGGAATCAAAAGGAGATAATTTATGGGGAGTAACTGATCACGAATTTGGTCACGGTTGGTTTCCAATGATTGTAGGCTCAAACGAACGTGTTTTTGCGTGGATGGATGAAGGTTTTAATACTTTTATTAATTCGTTAAGTTCGGTTGATTTTAATAATGGAGAGTACAAACAGCCTGCTTCCGATTTGCATCGTTCGGCTAATACGTTGACAAATTCTGAAATGGAGCCTGTTTTCACTGCACCTGATGCATTAAAAGAAGCAAACTTAGGTATATTGGCTTATTATAAACCAAGTGCTGGATTAACCATGTTGCGTGAACAAATTCTAGGAAAAGAGCGTTTTGATTACGCTTTTAGAACCTACACGGAACGTTGGGCTTTCAAACACCCAACTCCAGATGATTTTTTCCGTACGATGGAAAATGTCTCAGGAGAGGATTTAAACTGGTTTTGGAGAGGTTGGATTATTAACAACTGGCGTTTTGATCAAGCAGTTTCGAAAGTTAAATATATAAAAAATGATCCTGCAAAAGGAGCTATTATTACTATAGATAATTTAGAGAAAATGCCTTTTCCAGTAATCTTAGATATCAAGTCTAAATCTGGTAAAGTGACTAGAGTTAATCTTCCGGTGGAGATTTGGGAACGCAACAAAAGTTGGTCGTTCAAATCAAATACAACTGAAGAAATTGACACAATAACACTTGATCCAAGTCATGTTTTTCCAGACATTAATACTGGTAATGACACATGGACAGCTGGAAAAGGAGAATTAGAGAAAGAAATAGTTGTAGCACTAGATGCTTATTTAGGAACATTTTCAAGTAAACAAATTCCTGTAAAACTTATTTTTTCCGATGAAGATGGTGTTTTGATCGGGAAATCCGAAGGTCAGCCAAATTTGAATCTGGTTGCTGCAGGAAACAATAAATTTGTTTTTGCTCCCGCTGGACTTACTATTCAATTTAACGAAAGTAAAAGCGAATTTACACTAGGAGTTAACGGACAGAGTTTCTTATTTACAAGAGATAAATAATATTTTATAGTATTCATAAAAACGCCAACTGAGAAGTTGGCGTTTTTTTTATGATTAGATTTAAAAGTAAACAGTTAGTTTTACTCCGGAATTTGTTGACTCAAACAATGTAATGTTCCAAAACCCCAAATAAAATCAGTAGCGCTAATTCCGATGATTTCTCTATCGGGAAAACATTCTGAAAGGATGTTCAACGCTTTTCTATCATTGCTGTCGTTAAAAGTAGGAACCAAAACACACTTATTCAAAATTAAGAAATTAGCATAACTGGCAGGTAATCTCAAGCCATCAAAATCCAAACGTTTTGGCATGGGTAAAACAACAATTATAGGAGATTTACCATTTTCCAGTTTAGCGTTTTGCAAACGTTGCAAATTGTCTTGCAACGGTTTGTAATTATTATCCGTTGGATCTGTTTCTACAATAGTTACAATAGTGTCTTCATTTACAAAACGGCATAAATCATCGATGTGACCGTGCGTATCATCACCTTCAATTCCGTTTCCTAACCAAATCACATTGGTAATTCCAAGATATTCCTTGAAAACTGCTTCGTAATCTGCTTTGGTAAAATTTGGATTGCGAACCTGAATATCTGGATGCATCAAACATTCTTCCGAAGTCAGTAAAGTACCTCTTCCGTTGCTATCAATCGCGCCACCTTCAACAATTACCGGTTTTCCTTTATACATTACTTGAGTAACAGGAATATTCAAAAACTCGCCCACTTTGGAAGGAACAAATTTGTCCAATTGAAAGTTTTTGTACTTGGCCCAACCATTAAAGTTGAAATTTAATGCTTCTCTTTCGGTTCCGTTTTTTACGATAATTGGTCCCGAATCACGCATCCAACTTCTATTGGTTTTGTGAATTATAAAAGAAACATTTTCGATTTTTACATGAGCCGTTTCTAACATTCCAACGACTTTTTCTTTCTGATTTTCATCGGCCACCACTAAAATGACTTGTTCGAAAGTAGCCACTTTTTTAATGAATTCTACAAAAGCCCATTGTATAGCTTCATATTTTCCTGGCCAATCTTTACCATTATGCGGAAAACATAATAAAATGCCTTGCTGTTTTTCCCACTCAGCAGGAAATCTTCTATTATTGGTTGTACTCATAATTAGTCAATTGCTCTTTTAGTAATATCGCCAAAAGCGTCAATTCTTCTGTCTCTAAAAAATGGCCAGTTCTGACGTACATTTTCCTGTAAATCCAAATCAACTTCTGCAATAAGGATTTCTTCTTTATCGTGTGAGGCTTGCGCCAATATTTCACCTTGCGGTCCCGCAATAAACGAAGATCCCCAAAACTGGATTCCATCGGTATCAGGTAAATATTGCTCTAAACCTATTCTATTTGCTGCTGCAACATAAACACCATTAGCAACCGCATGTCCTTTCATGACACTCATCCAAGCTCCATGCTGGTTTACTCCGTATTCATCTTTTTCTCCTGGATGCCATCCAATTGCTGTTGGGTAAAATAACACTTCAGCTCCTTTTAAAGCGGTCAGTCTTGCTGCTTCAGGATACCATTGATCCCAACAAATTAGTGTTCCTATTTTTCCTTTTTTGGTTGGAATCGTTTTGAAACCCAAATCGCCAGGCGTAAAATAAAATTTTTCATAAAAATGCGGATCATCAGGAATGTGCATTTTTCGATACAATCCGGCTTCAGATCCATCTGTATCAATTATGTATGCACTGTTGTGGTAAATTCCTGCCATTCTTTTTTCGAAAAAAGGAACAATGATTACTACGCCCAATTCTTTTGCCAAAGCGCTAAAAGCAATAAACGAAGTGCTGTATAAAGGTTCTGCTAATGCAAAATTGTCTACATCTTCGCTCTGACAGAAATAATGACTGCTGTATAATTCCGGTAACGAAATGACCTCGGCGCCTTGACTGGCAGCATCGCGTACCCAGCTCAAACACTTCTTAAGGTTGTTTTCGGCAACGTCGTTAAGGTTCAATTGAATAACTGCTATTTTATATTTTTTATTCGGCATAGTGTACTTTTTAGACTGCAAAAATAGTGAATTTTATAAAGAGTAGAAAACGGAGATAATGGAAAAGTGAGACTAATTTCTTTACGATTTTCTGATGCTCAAAAATGAAGTACAATTTGTAACGATGAACTATTACTTTATACGTTATTCCTCAGTTTATTTTAAAGTCGTTAAGAATTATTCTTATTCCTTCTGAATACTTTGTTACTTTGAAATCTGGAAATCTAGTTTTGAATTTTGAGGATTGAAAGATATTGTCAATCGCATAACGTGGGAGTAATTCCTGTGTTTCTTTAAGGTTTTTGTTAAAGAAAGAACCTATTTTCAGTACGAGCCAGGGCAATACTTTGTATTTTATTTCTCTACCCAATTGATGCCCGATTTCTGCAATAAATTGCTTGTAGGTTAATCGGTTATCGTCACAAGGTAAGTGCCAAGTTTGCCCAAAAGTATCAGCTGTATTGCCAATTAATGCCATGGCTTTGCTAGCGTCAGGGGTAAAGATAAGTGTACGTAAGACATTGTCTTTTAAAAATACTTTAGTTTCTTTTCCGTTTTTAAGATTTTCGAAAATAAGACTATTGGTAAGTCCTTTGGTTTTACCGGGACCATAAAACTCGGGTGCTCTGCAAATCACGGCTTCATTTTCTTTGTTGGCAATGGCTTTTAACAGTAATTCAGCAGCCAGTTTTTTTCCTCTTCCTTTTTTCCCCTCAGAAGTTAAAGGAGTTTCTTCGGTTTGAATTTCGCTGTCTTGAGGATAGGCGCAGGTATTGTCGAAATACACGAGTTTGCAGTTGTTCTTTTTACAGGCGGCGATTGCATTTTTCATTACAATTACCCAATCCCTAAGCCATATTTCAGAATCATACGGAAGTCCCACTGTCAAATAGGCAATCTCTGTGTTTTCAAGTGCTGTTACAACACTTTCAAGATTGAGTAAGTCTGCTTTAAAAAGATGATCGTTTGGATGGACTTTTTGGGGATTGCGTCCCACTAATTTAATTTGGTCTGTATAATTATTTCGCAATTCGCGAGCTAATTCTTCTCCTATGATTCCGTTTGCTCCTAATATCGTTTGCATCTTAACTATTTTTCTTGTTCGAAAATGGGTTGGAGTGCTAAGGTAAGAATAATTTTTACGGGATATTCGCTATATGGAGCAGCTATAGCCATGACAAATGAAGATATAAGTTTAAAAAATGAGCTTTGAATTAAAAATAGCAGCAAAAGTGACTATTTTTGTTAGATAGAATAAACTAAATACATGATTATGAAAACTATTTTTAAAGCTACTTTAATTCTTAGTACAGTGATTTTTAGCTTCACTTCGACGTTGGCGCAGTCAAAAGATAAAAAAGCCAATGCCATCGTGAAAGATATGCTAACAGCGATGGGCGGAATGAAAAATTATAATGCTATCCATTTTATTCAATGGGAATTTGTGAACAGAAAACTCTTTTGGGATAAATGGACAGGAAATGTTCGCATAGAGAATCCAACAGAAAATCAAGTAATTTTAGTAAATATCAATACTTTAAAAGGTAAGGCATATCAAAATGGAGTATTAATTAAAGATCAGACTAAAGCCAATGGTCTGCTTAAAGAAGCGAAGAACTGGTGGATAAATGATTCGTATTGGTTAGTGATGCCATGGAAATTACAAGATCCTGGAGTGCATCTTATTTATGTTAAAACGGATAAATTACCAAATGGAAAAACGGCGGATATTTTGCAACTCACTTTTAGTGCTGTTGGTGTAACTCCCGAAAATAAATACTGGCTGTATGTTGATAAAAAAGACCATTTAATAAAGCAATGGGCGCATTATAAAAATTATAAAGATGCCAAGCCAAAGTTCTTAAAGCCATGGAATAACTATCAAAAAGTGGGTAACATCTTGCTTTCTTTTGACAGACCGAATGAAGAAGTTGGACCCAAAAATGTAAAAGTTAAAACTAATTTTAATTCCGCTATTTTCACGAAACTATAAAAGTTAGTAATTTGTTATAAATTTTTTTATCTATCGGTAAGAAGTAAACCTTTTTCTAGGTTTCGCTCAAACGTATCAAACTTTAATCGAAAAAATAGCAATAGCAAAATTCGCTATGTAGGTTTTACTTTAGTGGTATTTGTAATTCGTGTGTTCGGCTACCATCTTTTGCGCTCTCTTCAAACAGAATAAGAGTTAAAGTTGAATACTCCTCTTTTTTCTCAATATCGATTGTAAAATCAAATTTACCCCATTCTGGTGCGCCAGCATCGGTCATTGTAAATCCGTTTTTCAATTCGTTATATCCATCCTCAATCACCCAACTAACGTTTGCTTCCCAAACTTGGGCTTGTCCTTGTATATGGAATTTAGTTCCATCTATTTTTTCTACCGTTACTTGGCGAAAATGTTCATTTGAAAAGACTGTCGCTATTTGTTTTTGTGGTTCGATGGGCTTTGTTATTTCAATTGTATCGCTGGAAACCGAGTTTTCATTGCTTTCCGTTTCGTCTTTATTTTGTTTGTTGCATGCTAACAATAACAAGCTAAATAACAACATTGTTAATTTTATTTTCATTGTTTTACTAGTTTGAGATTTTTTTCCTAAAAGGTTTTAGATAGTATAGCATTCTTGAACTATCGCAAGGACTAAAATATAAAATTACTTGGAATTAGCCGCAGATATCCGATCATACTTATTGTTATAGCTAGTTTTTCTTATTTTAATCCAATCAATTTAACCTACCACCAAACAATAAAAAATTCTAAATAGGAATTTTTGTCTTTTTGCCAACATAATGGTGCTTGTTTTTCATTAATAGCATTGGTAATGTGCTTTTCTATACCATTAAAGTGGTTCCAAATTTCGTTTTCAGCTGGATCCATTCCCCATTCCTTTTTTGGAGGTAGATAATAAGTTTTTGATGGATTATCAAGGCTTATAAAAGTTTCCATGTTTATATAGTAGCCTTTTATGGCTTTTTCATAAATAGGGCTAAAATTGGCTTTATAATCGTAAGGAACGAACAAGGAAACTAATAAACACAGCGCTTGAGAAACATCGTCAACTACAATAGTATCAAACATTGATTTAGCACAATTATGGTATAATAAAGGAAATTGTTTTGTTTTTAATTTTTCTAATTTCTCTTTCAATGAATCATTCCTATTTGGACCAATCCAATTATTTATTGGTTCCGAAGAAATGCTTGGGTCAAACAGATAAAACTTATAAGCTAACTCCAGATGGATTAACTGCTTTGTATTTTCATTTTGAATAATAAAATCAATTTCGCCAATGGTTTTTTTATCTTCAATTATTTGAACATTTTCATAAAGTAGTTTGTAGTTGGTAGACGCTTTAATCAATTCAGAAACAATTTTTTCTACCAAATGTCCCAATCTTACATTAGTTGGCAGTTGAAATTCCAGATCAGTTGTTAGGTTTAATGCCGATAAATCAAAAGTTTGTAAACCAGTAAAAGAAAAGTCTAGACAATTCGCTTTTATTATTGATGCAATCCTTGTCTTCGTTTTCATTCTATCGTTGGTGTTAATGTAGTTTGTTTCGCAAAGAAAGCCCTATAATCGCAAGAAGTTCAAAATTTTTTAAAACAGATACCTTTTTGTTTTTTATATAATTTTAAAAATATAAAAAATAGAAGAGAATATACCATTTTTTTAACGCTTACGCTAGCAGTCTGAACTAAATTTCAGTTTAGTTTTCGAAACTTTATCCTCCCAAATAGTACAGACAAAGCTACATGTTTATTAGACATTTGCAAAGCGAGAATAATTATTCTTCCTGAAAGGACAGCTTTTGCAAATGCCTTATATTTCTGCCCGAATTGAATTTAAGTCCTGTTCGCTATTGCTTTTAAAATTCAACTTTACTTTAAAAACAATTTCATCGCCAGTAAATATTCATCAGGTTTTTCGATATAAACATCATGTCCTGACTTTTCTATTATTTTTAATTGACTGTTTTTAAAAATAGCTCTATATTCATTCGTATTGCCCCAAGGAATATTATCGTATTGACCTTTTATTATTAAAACGGGAATAATACTGTTCTTAAGTTTTGGTCTTGGATCTGTAAGCTTGCTATAACTTGTTGGTGTTTTAATATTGCAGTAACCGCCACCGCCACCTTCTTCGGGCAATATTTTGGAAGGATCATAAACAAGTCCTTTGGTAAAACCCATTGCCATTTTATTTAAATAGCTATCCGCCTCTTCATCACTCGCTATTTTCTTTCCAAAAAACGCCCAAAAACGAATTGCTATATACCGTGGCTTTAATACAAAGCCAATTACATCACTGTTAACTTCCATTGGGTCTTTGAGCTGTAAACTATCAGGTGCTTTAATTTTTTCAACCGAATCATTAACTGGTTTTACTGCACCTGGGCATGTAAGTATTATCTTATCCACTTTTTTGAGGTTATCAGCTGCGTATAATGTTGCCAAAGCACCGCCCCAAGATTGCCCTACTAAAATTATTTTTTTAGCTTTTATAATCTCGACGATTGCTTCAAGATCTTTTTGATGACGCGGCGCAGTATAATCATTTACATTTTCGAGCCTAGCAGACAGCCCACAACCAATTTGGTCATATAAATAAACATCAAATCCATCTTCAGAAAGTTTACCAAGAACTTCAATCACTTTCGAATGTACATATCCACCTGGGCCTCCATGTAGGTAAATAACAGGGTATGGTTTTTTAATTCCTTTCCCTTCAATAAAAGTATAGGCTATCTTGGAACCTGTTTTTAGATTCCAATATTGAGTTGATTGTCTTGGTTTTATCGTTGGGCTGTCTTGCATTGATGGCATACAAGCCTTAAAAAAGAATAGAACAAGAAGTATTAAAAATGCCCATTTAAGCACTCTGAAAATCTTTCGTTTCATTATTTAAATTTTATAGTTATCGTCATAAGACGATTTGGATTATATAAAGTTACCTTTATAGTGAAGTTTTTTTTAATAACAGTGAATTAGTAAATATTATTTCTTGATAAACACTTTCAGTAAAAGACGTGTTTATATTCCATTCTTTTCCGTATTTGATAATAGTACCAGCGAACAATTCTAATTCATTATCTTCTTTTCCTGAATTTAAATCAAGTTGTAATGAAGTAGGTGTTTTTGGAGGAAATGTAGCTGCTTTTTCAAATGTCTTTTGGATAATGTTGTCTTGTAGATAAATTCCTTTTCGATCTGCAATTGATTTTATTTCGTCCATTATTTTCGTCGCCTCTTCTTTTTGTAATTCAATGGTGCAAACGGCTCCTATAGAGGAATTGTATTTTGCAGTTATTAAACCAAAACTTGCTATGAAAATAAATTTAGTCCAAATATCAACTAAAGAATTGTCTTTAAACTCAAAATCTATTTTACTGCTGTCTATTAAATTGATAACCCAATCTATATCTTCAGAAGCATGTTCTGGGTCTTTGCCTAAGATTAATTTTCCTGCTTTTCCTTTATGTTCAATAATGCCCTTTTCACTTATATGAGAAGCAACATAAAGACAGGAGGGTAAAATAATATTATTAGGTATGATTTCACGAATTCGATCATAAATATCAGCTCCATTCATCATTGGTATTAGGATGGTATTTTTTGTAATTACTTCGGATAGTTGCGTACAAACATTCGTTAAATCATATTCTTTAACACAAATAAATACCAAATCAGGCTTAGAAATGTCAAATACTGTTTGATGAATCGCATCCGGTTTTGTTGTACTTATTGAATGTTCCGGAGAAAGTAACGTTAGTCCATTTTCTTTTACAGTATCGTAGGTTGTACCTCTTGCTACGAAAGAAATTGTATGTTGTTTATTTTTTTCGTTTGCTTGATTTATCTTAAAGCCAAAATAACCGCCAACACCCCCAAGACCTATGATAACAATGTGTTTTTTATTCATCTTTTTTTTTACAAAGGTGAAAATTCACGAATACATAAGCACTTGATAAATGGCAAGAAATTATAGTTTACTGATTTCTTTTCTAATTCTGCTTAATGTACTGTCTGTAATTCCTAAATAAGAAGCTATAATTTTAAGAGGAACATGTTGAAAAATAAGTGGCTGTAGTTTTAAAAGGTTTAAATACCTTGTTTCTGCTTTTTGACTTGCCATTTCAATTACTCGGTCGTTTAGTTTATAGTAATTGATAACAAATAAAAGCCGGCTAAACTCCCTGAATTCCGCGATGTTATGAAAGTTTTTTTGTACATTTTCTAAGGAAGTTTCCCATAGTATGCAGTCAGTCAAGGTTTGATAGATTTCTTTTGTAGGTTGTTTTTTAAAGAAGGATAAAAAGTCATTTACAAAACAAGGCGCTGAATAGATGTTAGTTGTAACTTCATTATTATCTTCATCCAGAATATAGGAGCGCATATATCCTTTCTCTAAAAAATATGTTTTTGTGCTGATCGTGTCTTGATCCAGCAGTGTAGTATTCTTATCTAATGCAAAATCACAGAACGTTTCCGTAATTTTTTCCACGATTTCTTTTTGGATTGGAAACAAAGAATGGAAATAATTGTTAAGTATCGATTTGTCCATTAATTTGGTTTTTCAATTTCATGTATAACGTCAGCGTGTGTAAAACGCGCCATAGAACTTAATTTGGAGCAAATATAGTTGATTTGTTGTGCCAAAAAGGAATTGCTTTAAAAACCGACCTCCGGTTCCGTTCAAACGCGGGTTAATTACTTCGTCTGTTCGCTATCGCTCGGGTGTTGGCTTTGCGAGCGCAACGAATACTTAGTTGTTAGCAGCCGCTTTTATTAATTTTTTTAATTCTTTGAAAGCGTCAATTTGTTTCTCTCTAGAATGTACTTGCATTGTGTACCCGCATTGCAAATGCTACGATTTTGTTTTTAAAGAAAGGAGGTACTCGTTGCAAACGAGCACCAGATGGGAATTTTATCAGTCAGATTTTGTCTGTTTTTAGTAATTTTCTCGATATCTCAATTCCACTTTTCTATTTTTTGTGGTTTTTTATTTGCAATCAATAACTGTTTCCCAGCTAAAATAAGAATAAATAAATACAAGGCGATGAAAATAATCCGTTGCGATATACCTGGTGTGTTTTCTGAAACAAAACTCATCGCTACTATCATTATAAAAGGTATTAAGAAAGTAGAAATTGCCGTATTTTTCCAAATGTTATTCTTTTTGAGTTGCCACCATAAAGTCAAAGCACATAGTAGCCAAAAAACAGCTCCTCCAACTGCTCCAACCGAGTGAATAATTGTACTAATCGATTTTTTATTTTCCATATTGGCTGGAGATAATCCTGCAAGAGTTAGAAACAATCCAGATAAAATTAATAAATAAAACGGGTATGATTTTATAGAATATGAACGAAATTCCTTCATAAGGTTAAAACTGAAAATTGCTATGAGAATTCCTGGTATAATGAATCCCAGTATGTTAAATATCCATTTGTTTTCAGCATCAGTTGATCCTAGTTCACTTACAGCTTTATGAAAGTGATTGTAACCATCAGTTCTTAGTCCTGCCATTATGATAATAGTTGATACCCCAACCACAACAGCAGTAATTCCAATTAATCCATTAGTCTTATTATTCATTCTTTGTTTTTTCTTCAAAGATATGAGCTTATAAAAAAACATTTTTTGATCTATGTCAAAAAAAGACTATTTTGGCACGTATTCGGCTCAATGTTTCTTGTGTAATTCCTAAATATGAGGATAGCATCCCAAGTGGTACTCTTGACAATATGTTTTTAGACGTGTTGCAAAAGAATTGATACTTCTCTGTGGCTGTATGAAATTGCATCGAAATTATTCTTTCTGACTTTTGAATAAAGTATTTGGAGATTAAAATTCTACCAAATCGCTCCATTTCGGGAAATTCCTTAAAACACTTTTCAAGTTGTAAAACATTAATGGCAATTAGTTCTGCCTTTTCTAATGTTTCTATGTAGCAGTTGTCGGGAACATTTTTCATAAAACTATAAATAGAAGTAATCCATTCTCCTTCAGCTGAAAAATTGTCGGTTATTTCCTTTTCGTCTTTTTTATAGAAAACTCGTAATAGACCTGATTTTATGAAATAAGTATTTTCACAAATTCTGTTTGGTCTATGCAAAAACTTTCCTTTTTCAATGATTTTTGTACTAGAAATTTCTTCCAGTCGTTTTGTTAATTCTTTTGAAACAGGAATGAAGCTTTTGATATGATCTACTAATATTTCTATCATTTACGAATTAGGT